>CALRLV020000319.1:0-3688 GCA_943368895.1 Ferrovibrio terrae | reverse complement strand
TGGCTTGGCCCGAATAAGTATGTTCCGACGACCACCACGCGGCAATATCGACGACATGCTTCCACGCGTCGGACGGAGGGCCAGCCAGCTCTAGATCATAGACCAGAGTGGCTTGGCTGGCCGATGCTGTTTGAACGCCAGCCAATGCGGAAGTGGAGCAAAGCATGCCAAGAGCAACACCTAACCAAATCCGCATCGTGGCTCTCCTTCGATCAAGCTGCCTTCTTCGTCGCGGTCTTGGCGGTGGCAGCGTCAGACGCCAATGTCTTGCCGTGCCAGAACTCGCCTTCATCAAAGAAGTCGCGCATCACGGGGACAATCTTTTCCGCAAAAGAGACCAAGAATAAATGCCCCCCACCCTGCACGATATGCAGCTTGGCGTTGGGTGCAAGGCTGGCGATCCAGCGGCCATTGATTTCAGGGACAATCTTGTCCTTATCGCCCATCATCACAAGCGTTTTAGCCTGCAAGAAGGGCAAGAACCACGCACTCGTCCAGCCCATCATACAGGTCAACTGCTGCATATAGCCCATGGTCGAAGGCGGCAGGAGGCGCGAAGCATGGCCATCAGAGCCGCTGGTGTCGCCACCATAAAGGGTGCGGAAATTGGCCAGCATATAATCCTTATCGACATAGCGACGGGGGCTGGCCATTTTCATCAGAACTTCAGGATCGCCCGGCACCATCAGCATGCCCATGCTAGTCGCAGCCAACAACAGTCGGCCCGTGCGCTTAGGGTTTTGCCACGCAAATTGCTGGGCCATCGCCCCACCCCAAGAAACGCCCATCACATCAACGACATCAAAGCCGTAATGATCCAAAAGTTTGGCCGCAAAGGCGCACATCATCCAAGGACGGTAGGGTAAAATCGGGTTAGGCGATTTACCTACGCCTGGCATGTCAAAAGTGATGATATCGCGGTCGACAAACCAATCAGCCAAGGGTGCCATCAATTCGATATTGGCACCGATCCCATTGAAAAACAGGATCGGTCGTGGACGGTCTTTGCCCGCTTTCCCTTTAAGGTCCGTGCGCCAAACGGCGGCGCGAACAGTGCGTCCGCCGATGGTGACACGTTCGAACTGGGCCTTGCGGCCTGTCGTTTCGGTAGCTGATGACACGTTAGACTATCCTTTTAGCGATCCCTGAGCCGGGCTTTTATGGTCGATCAAGATGGTTGCCAAACTCTTACGCTTGGAATGGTCCGCTCGATACTGCCTTTTTAATCATTGAACGCGTAGCGGCCAGGCGCTGCATCGCCTGCGGGATGGTTCTTATTGCCCACATCCGCCGGGGCCGCTTTCATCGCGCCAGAGCGTGCTTTAAGCCACTCACCCCACAAGGGCCACCATGAGCCGGGCATTTCGGTGGCCCCTGCCATCCACTCGTCTGTGGTTGGAGGTGGCTTGCCTTCATTGCGATAATATTTCGACTTAGGATTGCCCGGCGGGTTCAACAACGCCTGAATATGGCCCGAATGCGAGAGAATGAACTCAATATTCTCAGAGCCGACCAATTGGGTTGTCCGATAACAGGCTTTCCACGGTGTGATATGATCGGTTACGCCCGCAATGACGAACAGGTCATTTTTGACCTTCGTCAAATCCACCACATGGCCCGCAAATTCCACTTGGCCCGGATTGGCGAAAGGCTGCTTGGGATACATGTCGAGATAGTCCGAATGCAGCTTAGCCGGCAGATTGGTCGTATCATTATTCCAGAATAAGACGTCAAACGGCGGGGGATCTTGGCCCATCAGATAATTATTGATGACATAGTTCCAAATGAGGTCATTGGGTCGCATCCAAGCAAACATCCGACCTAAGGAATCGCCTTCCAAAATGCCCTTCTTGGCAGAGCGTTGGCGCGCCAGCTCAATCCCATGCTCAGACACCAAGGCGCCGACCTCGGAATCATCCTTTTGCGGGTCGAGCACATTGACCATCAGGCTAACAGCATTGACGCGATTATCGCCAAGGCTTGCCAATTTCGACAAGAAGGTCGCCGTGGTGATCCCGCCTGAGCAGGCACCCGATACATTCAGCTTCTTCGACTTGGTGATCTCTAGGATCACATCGCTGGCCTTAATCAGCTCGTCGACATACTCGGCCAAGCCCCAATCGCGATGCTCTACCCGGGGATTGCGCCATGACACGAGGAAAGTCGTCAGCCCCAAAGAGCCCAAGAAGCGTACGATGCTCTTGTCTGGCGAAAGGTCGTTTACATAGGCCTTGTTGATCTGTGGCGGGATGATCAGGAATGGGATTGCATGGACCTGCTCGGTCGATGGGGCATATTGGATCAGCTCCATCATCTCGGTCTTATAGACAACTGCGCCCTTGGAGGTCGCAAGATTTTCACCAACTTTGAATGGGCGCTTGTCTACTTGGCTGACTTGGCCACCATTTTCAGTCAGATCGCGATAGGCATTTTGCAAGCCCTTTATAAGGCTCATGCCACCGCTTTCATAGGCACGCTTTATCGCGGCAGGATTGCCAACCAGCGTGTTGGTTGGCGAAATGCTGTCGATGATCATCTGGGATACAAAAGTGGCGCGGGCCTTCTCCATCTCGTCCAGATCAAGATCGGCGAGCCAAGTGCCAACATTTTTCTGCACGGCCAAATAATATTGCATCCCCATGCGATAAATCGGGTTATATTTGAACGTAATATCCATGAAGCGCTTGTCTTTGGCTTCTGGTGCCAGATCGCTTTCATTCTTCAAAATCTTGACGACATCATCGCCCAAGGCTTTCAGATGCTTGGTGGTGGTGGCGGGCTTTGCAGTTACTTCCCGCATCATCAGCGCGACAGCACCCATCAGGTCCTCGCGCGCAAGGCCCATCATGGCCGTTAGGGCCACAGTATTTTGTGCGGCTTCGTCACCAAGATTGATTTTCTGCTTCGACATTCAGACCTCCCCGCCCCGATGATTCATTGCTCGACCCTCGCAGGCATTGTCAGCAGCTAGGTTATGACGGCAATTGCTAATCGTGAAGTTGTTTGTGCTGTGATATGCGCGATTGGTTACGGATTTTCGTCGAATACCTGCTTCTGACTGCTTTAGGATGCCCAAATATGAGTGGATCGAGCCCGACTAAAGACAAAATCCTCACCAAATCGCGGGAACTCTTTAACAGCGAAGGCTTTGGTGCCTTGGCCGCCGTCGATATTGCCAACCATTTGTCCATGTCGCCGGGCCATCTTTACTACCATTTTAAAGGCAAAGCCGAAATTGCCGCAGCCCTTCTTGCCGCCCATATCGGGGAATTAGAAGCGATCAAAGGCGCAGCGCTTGAAAAATGCGCGGGGCCCGACGCCACGATTGAGACAGCTTGGACTTGGGTCCATATCCTCGTTGAAGAAGCTTGGGATGCCCGCTTCGCTTACCGCGAACCACTCTCGGTCGTGCGTGCCGATGCCCGCTTGGCCAATCAGATCCGCCACATGTTTGCAGTCCAGCATGACGCGGCTTTTGGCCTGCTTCATGCCTTACGCACCTCCAAAGCCATTGTCGCGACCGACGAAGCCTTTGACGGGCTGGTCAATCAGGTGGCCTTGGGCCTTGCTTTCCAATTGGTACGGATGGAATTTGATGCGCCAGTTACAGAAACGCCGCGCGCACTGATTGCACGCGCGGCGGCTCTGATCATGTTGCCGATCACAGGCTTTATCGGCCCGGATCAGG
>CALRLV020000318.1:0-3698 GCA_943368895.1 Ferrovibrio terrae | reverse complement strand
GCATTTCCAGAGACGAGAGCACTGATACTGACCACCCAGGGTGCAATCCATTTGCTTTTGGGATATCCCCGCCAGCCCGATCACCGCCGCTAGAATTTATGCCCAACATGACTGCATCCACTAATCCCCTCCCCGGCCTTCGAGTCCTTGTGATCGGCACCAGTGGCTCAGGCAAATCGACCTTTGCGGAAAAGCTGGCGCGGGAAGCAGGCATCACTCATCTTGAGCTTGATCAGATGAATTGGCGGCCGGGCTGGTACGACCGCTCAACCGAGGAGCCGGAGGCGTTCCTAGCCGACGTGGCAGCAGCTACCTCAGCAACCGATTGGGTGCTCGCTGGAAATTATGCAATGACGCGACCAACTGTCTTGCCACGCTTGACCCATGTGGTGTGGCTGGACCTGCCCTTATGGCGAGTGATGACGCAGGTGATCCGCCGCTCGTTTCAGCGCGCCAGTTCAGGCGCCGATGTCTTTCCTGGTTGCCGCGAGAACTGGCCAAGACTGCTAGAGGCCGAGCACCCGATCCGCTGGGCCCTGGCCACCCACCATGCGCGCCGCCCCCGCTATGTGGCTTTAAGCGAGCAGATCAAAGCACAAGGCGGCATTGTCCTGCGGTGCAGCAATCGAGGCGAGACCGAAAAGGCGCTTCAGTCTTTAGCTTCCTTAGCACCAAGTCGTTCCGCCGCCTGAGCCGACTGGATCAAGCTCGACAGGGGGCTGATGCCTTCCGCTGAACTCGGAAAAGCGCGGTTCTGACCTGTCGATCGTGCCACTGTGATATCAAGCCTTGGACAATGAAAGGCGGAAGTGCCCCAAAATCCACCATGCCCCCAACAGACTTCGCCGTGGAGCATTAAAGGCTGTATGCCAAGGGCATAGCCGCCACCTGCCCCGTCCGGGCCGGATACTTGCATTAAGGTGCGAGTGGCAATTTGATTGGCAAACACATCGCCACGGACTACTGCCCGCGTGGCGCGTCCCAGATCGTCCATGCTCATGACGAGGCCACCACCGCCATATTGATCGAAGGAGACATCGAGGTTGGAGTCCTTGATCACACCGCGATATTGCGCGACGCGGCGCGTGCCAGCAGGGGCAGGTTCCATTGCTTCCCAATAGGTCTCGTCTGCGCCCAGTTTCTTCCAATTCAGCATTTGACGCGCAGCCACCCCAATTGTTGGCGCGCCGATTGCCTGTTTGATCATATCGGCCACAATGAGGTAATTTGTATCTGAATAGACAAAGTTCTCACCGACTTGGCCTTGCGGGCCAAAGGTGACGGCGAACCAGATTTCAGTTTCCGCAGTCCAGTGAGGCGATAGACCATAAGCGGTTGGCCCAAGTGCCAATATCCGAAAGATTGGGACAGACATATAATCGGGCACGCCAGAAGTATGATTGAGCAGTTGCCGGAGCGTGATCGTATCCACCCGATAGCCATTCTTCTCCATCATGGCTTTGACCTTGGCCGACAAGGCTGGGCCAATCGGGCCATCCAAATCCAGCTTCCCAGCCTCAACCAGCTTCAGCGCCATGGCAGCGACAAAGGTCTTAGTATTGGAGGCCACGCGTACATCGTCATCCGTCCGCAAATCAGGACCAGAAGCGAAGGTTTGATCGAGGCCGAGACTGGGTGCCCTGACATACAGTAATTGGCCGGGAATAGTGGGATTGGCCGTCGTTTCACGGTCCAGGTCCGCCTGTAACATGCGGGCCGCATCCGCCGACCTATTCAGGGTCCGCCACGGGGTTTCCTGCCAGCCTGCGCGCAGACTACCAAGCCAAAAGGAGACCACAATTGCCACACCAAGGCCAAGAGCGATGGCCAAGGCCAAGGGGAAGATCAGTCGCTTTTTACCGGTCAAAATATCATCCTTATATGGACCACAAAGTCAGACCGTGCCTTGCCCTGCGCGTCAAGATGAAGCCCAAAAACATAACGGCCCGCCGCAGGGGCGGGCCGCTTTTTGTTTGCGTCAGTGCGTATCGGTTACATCTTCCAGACCAGATTGATCGCATAGCGACGACCAATGATGTCATATTGGTTTGGAAGCGTATTGGCATCTTGCTGTGCCGAGCCCAGAATCGGAGGCTCTTTATCAAACAAATTGCTGATCGTGCCGCCAACGCGCAGATTGTCGTTGATCTTGTACGAGAAGCCCAAGTCGAAATAGTCCCACGCATCAATATGTTGGACATTGTTCGTGTTGGCCGCCACGTTGCGCCACTGTGGCTCTGGTACCCGCTTAATCAAAGCATCGACCTGGCCTTGATAGCGCCAAGCACCGCGAATGGTCAAAGGACCATCCATCCAAGCCACCGCCAGATTTGAGCGGAAGGCTGGGATCGCGCGGATACCGGTACCGGCATCAGAGCACGCACCACCGCCAAAGTCGCCCGCGCAATCAAACAGATTGTCGGAGGGGAACAAGAGGCGGATGAAGCTGTCCACAGTACCGCCTTGGAAGCTGATGTTGATCCGGTCGCCCGGCAAAGCTTCTGGCAGTTTCGCATTGTAATAGATGGAGAAGTCGACCCCAGAGGTCTTGAGCAGGGTCAAGTTGGTGTCGCGTTGGTCGAATTTCACAACCCGACCGCTGGAATCACGCGTGATCTTCTTGCACAGCGCGCTATTGGGATCTTGCAGCACCAAATAGCAGCTATCCATCAATTGGATCGGTGTAATCGAGCCAATCGCGTCATCGATTTGGATGTTGTAATAATCAACCACGACCGAGAGGCCTGGGATGAATTGCGGGGTGAATACAAAGCCATAGGTGAAAGTCTCACCCGATTCTGGCTTGATCGCCTCACCACCACCTTGAACCGCTACCGCATTGTCGATCAGCGGCAAAGCAGTGCCGACGACGGGGATATAGCCCGGGGTTGAAGGTGCACCGAGTGCGGTACACAGAGCGGTCGGCACGTTGAAGCGGGTGGGATCCGAGCAATAATCGGTTGGGCGACCAGTACCCGTGATTGGCGCTTCCACGGCTGCACCGAAGAATTCACCAATATTTGGACCGCGCACCACGGTTTGCTTGGAACCGCGCAGACGGATGGTGTCATTGACGGCCCAGTTCACACCCAGCTTCCACGTGTCATAGTCACCTGAACGCGAATGGTCGCTCCACCGGCCGGCGGCTTCGACGTCGAACTGCTTGAAGTATGGCATGTCGGCCAAAACAGGCAGACGCAATTCGCCATAATATTCGGTCAGTTCAAAGTCAGCCACCAGATTGGCGCGCGCGCCTTGACCATGCAATGTGTCGCGCGTGAAGGCGCGTGGCCCGAAAACTGAGTTACCGAACTCTTCGCGACGCTCTGCACCCAAAGCCCAGCCGACAGGGCCGCCGGGCAAGCTGAACAAGCCTGTGGTGTCACCCGAAATGTTCAAGGACAAAATGTCTTGATGACGGTTGCGTTTGTTGAACAATTCGCTGGTATCGCCGTTGATCCAAGCCACTGCCGCAGCGCTAGCAGCCGAAGGGCCAAACAGATTGTAGGGCACGCAGCCATTCGACGCATTAACGCAAGCTGCTTGACCGCCAACGCTCGTGACGTTGGTTGCTTGTTGGAAGCGGCTCCACGAACCCCAACCAATGCGCTGGACTTCTTCAATGCTTTTGCCGGTCACATAGGACAGGTCATATTTGATGTTGTCAGTCAGCTCACCGCGGACGCCCACAACGACTT
>CALRLV020000317.1:0-3708 GCA_943368895.1 Ferrovibrio terrae | reverse complement strand
CAGCGAGGTGGAAGCTGCAACGGTCGCCGACAAAGCGTCTGTTTGGGTCACGCCCGCGCGCAGGGTGTAATAGGGGAATAAGCGGTCGCTCATGATCGGGCTTTCAAGCCATTGGCGATAACCCAATTCAACGCCCATCTGTTTGAAGTCGCTGAAAGACGCGGTCAGTGGGGTCGAACAATCTGGGGCACCTGAAACGACAATCTCGATGCAGCCGATATTGGCGCTTTTGCCATTGGCTTGGCTATAGGTGATCGCGCCAAACATTTCAGAAGTCTGTGTCAAAGCATAGCGCACTTCGATGGTCGCTTTGAGTGGGGCGTCAGAGCTGTCTTTAAAATCCGTACCGCGAAGCCGCAAAATACCTGTGCCCGCGAGACTGGCGTTCAAGGTCGTCAGATTGACGCTGGCGCTCGACGTCTCATCGATGATTTTGCCACTGACGGGAAACTCATAACCAACAGAGCCGCCAAACGAAAACGGGGAGTCTGCGAGCGCTGGGCTACTTAAAAGTGCCAAGGCTGGAATGAGGTAAGACAGACGCATAACAGATTACTCCACATACAAAATATCGTTATCTTGCTTGTGGCGCGTAATGTTTAACGTTTCCTGACTCGAGGAGGTGTTGTGACCAAATTGCCGACGATTATCGAGTTAATCCCTCGTCCTTATTAAGTAACGGGCTCAAGTCGGTCCACCCCGAAGAACCCAAAGCTTCGATGGGTCGGAAGTTGGTTTTATAGGACATTTTGCGGGAACCACGCACCCAATAGCCCAAATAGACGTAGGGATATCCGACTTCTTGGGCTTGGCGCAGATGATCGAGGATCATGTAACTACCAAGGCTGCGACTCGATTCGCGCGGGTCAAAAAACGCGTAAACCATCGATAACCCATCGGCCAAGGCATCCACCAAGGCACAGCCAATCAACCGACCCTCCTCACCATCCAAGCGATACTCAATGATATGAGTCCGAACGGAGGTTTCTTCCACCATGGCGGAATAATCAAATACCGACATGTCTGACATGCCGGCCCCGAAATGGCGATCCTTCAGATAGGTCTGGAGCAGCGCATATTGCTCATAGGTGGCGTGGGCTGGAACCAGTTTTGAGACAACGTCCTGATTGCGCGCCAAAATGCGCCGCCACCGCTTTGAGAAGACAAATTGTGCTGCTGGAACGCGAACCGAGACACAAGCTGCGCACATGTCACAAGCTGGCCGGTAGGCGATGTTTTGCGAGCGACGAAAGCCTGCATGGGTCAGACTATCATTGAGCTCAATCGCGTCATGTCCATCAAGGGCGGCAAAAACCTTGCGTTCCCGCCGCCCGTCCAAATAAGGGCAAGGCTGGGCAGCTGTCAGGTAAAACCTGATATTCTTAGAAGCGGAAATCCGCCCAGCAGGTGAAGTCGGGTCCGTGCTCATGTTAAATGAGTGTAACAACCTTCCCAGTCTTTGGCCAACACCCGAAAGAGCAATTTTCCCGAAAGTCTGTGGAAAATTTTACAAACCACCATCGGCTGGAAGTGGAGATGACGCGCGTTGCAGGACAATCGCAATCCGACGGTTTGCAGCCTGATAAGGATCATCTGGGAAGAGGGGGTCAGAACCCGCTTTTCCAGAGACTTGTGCGATGCGGTCCTCACTTAAACCAGCCGCCGTCAAGACGCGACGGGCCGAATTTGCCCGGGCCGACGACAAGTCCCAGTTCGAATTGCGTGGATCGGGGTTTGGCGCGGCATCGGTGTGACCCGAAATGCTGACACGATTGGGCAAGGTCTCGATGATGCGGGCCGCAGCCTGCAAAATCAGCCGCGCGCGATCATTGGGAACCGTCGAGCCCGGCTCAAACATCGGACGGCCTTCTTGGTCAACCAATTGGATACGCAGGCCTTCTGGGGTTTGGTCGACAATGATGTTGCGCGACATTTCGGCCAGCTCGGGCATATCTTGCAAGGCTTGACGCAAGCTCATCTCTGCTTGTTGGAACTCGGCTTGTTCCCGTTTGGCGATCGCGTCCTCTGCCGCTTTATCTTCCGCGTCTGCAGCACCCTGCCCACTGCTTTCGCCTGCTTGGCTGGAAGGCTGGCTGGCAGGTGCAGCGGATTCAAAAATAGGCGTTGCCCCTTTTTGCATCGCACCTACTTCTCCCAGAGCCGTGCCGCCGAGGATCCCGCCAGAGCCTGAAGTTGAAGCCGAGACACTGGCAGGCGCGAAATAATCCGCGATCCCGCGCTTTTGTTCGGGTGAGGAGGTGTTAATCAACCACATCAATAGAAAGAAGGCCATCATTGCCGTCACAAAGTCAGCATAAGCCACCTTCCAGGCACCACCATGGTGTCCGCCGGCTATCTTTTTGACTTTTTTGATAATTATTGGCCGATTGGACGACATGATATGCTTCTCACAGTGATAGTGTTGAGAAGTATGCACGATGTCGGTTAAGAGCAGGTTTGCAGGAAAGAACAAATGACATTTGACTTAAAAGACTATCGATCTGCTTTGGGCAGCTTTGCCACGGGCGTCACGATCGTGACCACCTTGGATTCAAACGGAAATGGCCACGGCTTGACGGTCAATAGCTTTGCGTCTGTCTCCCTTGATCCGCCTTTGGTGCTGTGGTGCTTGGGGAATAAGTCTGATTCCTACGACTTGTTTTCCAAATGCGACGCTTATGCGATTAATATTCTGGCCGATAGCCAAGGTGATCTCGCCATGCGCTTTGCCGGTAAAGGCGATCAAAAGCTGGCCGTGGGCGAATATGCGGGTTTAGAAACTGGCAGTCCTGTGTTGGCGAATACGATTGCGGCCTTTGACACCAAAGTCGTGCAACGTATTGAGGCGGGTGATCATTTGATCCTAATTGGCCAAACTATGGCTTATCAGCGCCATGATGGCCAAGGTTTGGCCTATTTCCGGGGGCAATTCGGCTCCACATCGGCTTTGGCGAAATCATGAACCAGCCGACACTGGCCTTTTTGGGACTGGGGGTCATGGGTGGCCCGATGGCGGGTTGGCTGGTCAAGAACGGCCATCCGGTGAAGGTTTGGAATCGCACGCAAGCCAAAGCAGAAACGTGGGCGCAATCCAATCCGGGCGAAGTCTCCGCAACAATCGCGCAGGCTGTTGCGGGCGCTGACTTCGTCATGGCCTGTGTCGGCGATGATCCAGACGCGCGGTCGGTGGCGCTTGAGGCGTTTGCCGCCATGAAGCCAGGCGCTGTCTATGTCGATCACACCACGACGTCTGCGGCTTTATCGACAGAATTGGCAGCTGCCGCAGTTGAAGCTGGCTTAGATTGGCTGGATGCGCCGGTTTCGGGTGGTCAAGCCGGGGCGATCAATGGTCGGCTGACGGCCATGTGCGGTGCAAGCGAGGCGGTGTTTGAACGCGCCAAGCCCGTCCTGTCTGCTTATTGCGGCAATATTGTTCGGATTGGCGAGGCCGGTGCCGGCCAATTGGCCAAGATGGTCAATCAGATTGCGATTGCTGGCGTTGTCCAAGGCCTTGCGGAAGCGGTTACTTTTGCCAAAGCGCAAGATCTTGATACCGACGCCGTTCTTGCTGCCATTTCCAAAGGGGCGGCGGGATCGTGGCAGATGGAAAACCGTTGGGCGACCATGGTAGAAGATCGCTATGACTTTGGCTTTGCGGTTGATTGGATGCGCAAAGATTTGCGGATCGTCTTAGAGGCTGCGCAAGCC
>CALRLV020000316.1:0-3740 GCA_943368895.1 Ferrovibrio terrae | reverse complement strand
AGCCAGATGGTCGCTTGTGGTTAAAGCCTCCCATACCATTGTACGGGGAAAACCCAAGGTTCGGCGGATCAAGATATCTTTCATGTGTAGGAAGGCTCCTTGCTTTAACTGAGTTCAATTTTTCATGCGGGCCAAATGGGCTTCCAGCGCATCAAGCTTGCCAGTCCAGAAGGCCTCATATTTGGCAATCCAGTCGGAAATGGTGCGCAGCTCCGCTGCCCGCACCGAATAAAAGGTCCGCCGCCCCTCCACCCGCTCATCCACCAAACCCGCGAGCCTTAGGACCTGCATATGTTGTGACGTGGCTGGCTGGGATATCCCCAACGCCTCCGCCAGAGAGCCAACCGTGCGGGCGTCCTGCAACATCAAATCCAGCATGCGCCGCCGATTGGGATCAGCAATCGCTTTGAACGGGTCTTGGTTCGGGGCAACATAAGTCATCGATACCTCTTTCGCCGAAGCATATATAGGCAATTACCTATAATGTAAAGCCCTGTCGATCACGGCCATTTAGGCAAAGGTCAGCAGATCGGATCGGTATCGGGTGCGGCTTCAGGTAGGCTTAATCGATAGCCAATTCCCGGCTCATTGCGGATCAGGGTTGGTCTTGATGGATTAGGTTCGAGTTTCTGGCGAATAGCTCGGACTGCTACACGTAGATATTCAACATCGGATTCATGGGCTGGACCCCAGACTTCACGCAGCATTTGTGCGTGGGTGATCACCCGGCCCGCATGAGAAAGCTGACGTATTTCACAGTCACAACCAGGATCAGCGTCCAGAGGGCGAGACTTAGCACCCCAAGGATTTCCGCTTGCGAAATCCCCCCACTAGCCGCTTGGGTCAATGCCTCTCGATAGACGTATAAGGGGCTGGTTCCTATATCGCCAAAGACGACGCCAATGGCACCAATGGCGAGCATGGCTGCTTGTTTATGTTGGGAAGCTTGGACCCCTTGCGGGGCTGAGGCATGACTGGTGGGCATGAAAAGTCTCCGAAATCCATCGGAGGGGCAGACCACAAATCAGCATAAAGCTTCCATGAGAAAGGCGGGCTTTGGTATAAGGAAAGCATAAAGAACTAAAACCGAAGCCGGGCTATCCCGAAATGGCTACCCTCCCGCTTTGAATAAAACTACTCGAATAAATGCCAAAACGCACTTGACGGAGCCGCTTTGCGGCGTGAGGCATGAAAAATGGCGGACCCGTGGGGATACAGTTCGAACCCGAACGGGTTCGCAAGGCCGAACGGCCGTCGGCACACATGTGCCGCCCCGTCGGAGCCGCTTTGCGGCGTGAGACATGAAAAAATGGCGGAGGAGGAGGGATTCGAACCCTCGATAGGCTTGCACCTATAACGGTTTTCGAGACCGCCGCATTCGACCACTCTGCCACCCCTCCGGTGCGCCTTGCAGATCGCGCTGCAAGTTGGTCAAGGGCGCGGTGTTTAAGGGCCAAAAGCGGCTCTGGCAAGACGTGGTTTGCAGGCGGACCTGCAGCTCCTGTAGGCTTTTGCCCTAAGATGTGTGAGTTGGCTGGCATGACGGGCACAAATCTGCCTAAAGGACAGCCCATGATTGAGCCTGAAACGACCCCAAATGCCACGAAAGAGGCGCACCCTGTTGCGGCCTTTGATGTTGATGGTACGCTGACGTGGGCGGATTCTTATCTGTTGTTTCTCCGCTTTGTGGCGGGCCGCTTTGGTTTTGTGGCCAAGATGATGCAGCTCATCCCAGTCTTTCTGGCTTACCGCTTGGGTGCGGTGCCCCGCAGCGCGGTGAAGGAAAAGACGTTAGGTGTGTTTCTGGCTGGCATGACGGCCGAGGATTATTGGGCGCGGTGCCGGACCTATGCCCAGATGATTTACCCCATCATTGGCCGATCAGATGGCCTCGCCCGCCTGAAGACCCACCAGGGCGTGCGCGATCAAGTTGCGCTGGTCTCTGCCTCTTTGCGCGACTATCTGGCCGTCTGGGCGGAAGAGCTTGATGTTGGCCACGTGCTGGCGAGCGAAGTTGAGATCGTGAACGGGCGGCTGACAGGGCGATTGCTCGGCGAGAATTGTTGGGGCCCAGGCAAACTTGCCGCCATACGAACCACGTTTGGTACAGCGCCCCTTATCGCCGCCTATGGTGATACACGCGGCGACAAGGAAATGTTGGCCGCAGCCCAGAATCCAGGCTTTCGCGTCTTTGAAGAAGCCCCACGCGACCGCTTGATCCAATTGTTTTGGCTCTATGCTGGCAATTTTATGGAACGCAGGCTCACGAATCGGCTTTAGTACGCTTGGGTAGCAAGTTTTTAGGTTCCGTACACGGTACCGCTAGGCCCGCAGAGATAGGTGACTGTATCGCACACGGCTTAATTTCGGGGAACGGACGCATGGATGGTCATGAAGTCTCAGTCTGGTGTGTATCCGATGGACGGACCGGGATCGAACGTCAAACCTTAGCTGTAGCCTTGGCGTTGAGCGAGCGTGTTGCGACCCGAATAAAGGTCCTTCGCCTGCAACCCACCGGGTTCCAAGTCAATTTGCCGCCAAGCCTGTGGCTAATGCCCAAGGCTGCTCTGCCGGTCGAACAAGCCGCGCGCCTACAAGCTCCGTGGCCAGATGTATGGATTGCCAATGGCCGGCGTTCGATTCCTTATTCCTTGCGGATGAAGAAGTGGAGTGCGGGCCAAAGCCTTGTGGTGCAATTGCAAGACCCGAAATTGCCCCCTAAACGCTTTGATCTGGTCGCCCCACCCCAACATGATAAGGTGCGAGGGGATAATGTCATCACAACGCTTGGCGCACCGGTCTGGTATACGCAAAAACAGATCGAAACCGCCCTCGCCCAACTTCCAGAGCCGCGCCACCCCGGCAAGAAGAAGATCATGGTGATCCTTGGCGGCACATCCAAGCGCCACCAGCTCAGTGTTGCGCGGGCCCATGCCATTGTGGCAGAGTTGCAAAGGCTGGCGCATCAAGACGTGCATCTCTTGATCACGACCTCACGGCGGACACCTAAGCATGCAGAGGATTTGTTCCGCGCCTTTGCCTTTACCTCTGGGGCAGACTTCTTTGCCAATGAAGCGCGGGACGGGCCTAACCCATATTTGGCTTGGTTGGCCCAAGCCGACGCCGCTTTGGTGACCGAGGATTCCACCAATATGATGACCGACGCCGCATTTTTTGGCATCCCAATCCATCTGATCAAGCTGGAAGGTGGCGATGCCAAATTCGACCGCTTGCATACAGCCTTTATCGAGAGGGGCGCGGCGCGCTGGTTTAATGGCAGTTTGACGCCCTGGTCCTATGAGCCGATCCGCGATGCCATGGCGATAGCCGAAGCCATTCAGGCGCGCTTGATAACGCCCTAGCGCTATAAGCCCTTACCAGCGCAACAACCGCATACCAGCCAACGCGCCGAGTGCGGAGGCAAGCCCGATGCCCACGACATACCAGATGGTGACAAAGGAAACAGAGTCGACCGAGCAGAACATGGCATAAATCATCGCCCCAACCCCACCAGAAAGGGCCCCAATGGCTGCCCCGGCTAAGGCCAATCGCGTTGGCGCGGCCTCTCGCATCGCCCAAACCAACAACAGCGCAGTCGGTAAGCCACACAAGGGTATCAGGATGATGCACCACGGAAATCCGCCACCTGTAAAGGCCGCAAACCGGTGCGCGGGTTCTGTTGCCATCAAGGTTATCAGGCCAATGGCTACTGCCGATACGGCCACCAGAACAAGCGGCGT
>CALRLV020000315.1:0-3790 GCA_943368895.1 Ferrovibrio terrae | reverse complement strand
TAGCTCTCGATAAAAGCTTCCATCCCCAATTTCCAATTGCACGGCAGTACTTTGGCGACATGGGTCGCCTTATACCGATCTTCCAGCGCAAAGGCTTTGAAATGCTCGGGCAGAATTTCGAGATAGGTTTCCAGCGGCTCGCATTCAGGGTCGAAATTCACGAACACAAAGCCACCCCACAAGCCGACCTTGGCTTCAGGCAGGGTCATCTTTGACCGGTCCACATGCTCAAAATCCCAGTCCTGCGGAATATGCGTCAGCTTGCCTTGCAAGTCCCAGGTAAAGCCATGGAACGGACAGCGAAATTGCTGAACACAGCCACCCGTGGTGCGCAGCAAGGTGCCGCGGTGTAAACAGGCATTGATATAGGCGCGGATTTCGTTGGCCGCGGTGCGCACCACAATCAAGCTATCGTGTACGATTTCATAGACGAGATGATCGCCAACATTGGGCAATTCTTCGACGCGGCAGGCCAATTGCCACGTCTTGCGCCAAACTTTCTCAATCTCTTGATTGTGCCAGTCTTTTGAGAAGTAGCGCTCAATCGAGATGTCGTCGGTGCTCAGCCCCTCAGGTGGGCTCTCGTTTAGCATGACCGCAGGCGGCGCAATCACATCCGCCGCAAACACCGTTTGCACCGACGGCTCTGGCCGACCTTTGAGGATGTTTAGCTTGGTCATGTCATCCCGTCCCTTACGTCGAACACTGTGGCGAACTACTCGTGTTAGTCATAAAGGCAGTCAGGCCAAGTTAGCAATGTGCCGTGCCGCTCTGTGAAACACAAAGGCGGCGTGCGGGGTGGTGATATGAAGGCCTTAGTTGATGTCCCAATAACCCACTTTTATCAGCGAGACTTCCCCCGCTTTTCCCAGAACCACTTGGGCGTAATCGGAATCCAACAGATTTTTCGTTGGATCGACTTCCCAGAACAGCCCATACCCCATATGTCTTTCAAAGGGACCATCTTCCACCTTATACTTGCGCTGTTTGAAAGTGTTTGCGCATCGATTCCAAACCATTTTTGTATTTCAAATCAAAAGGTAATGGACGATCATAGGTCAGGCCAAATGGCAGCACATACGTCCAACGCCCATCCTTGGGTTCCAAAATCACACCGGTAATCCTGTCTTCATAGACAAGGTACTGAAGCCCGCTCACATCGGTATAAGGGCAGTCGTAATCGTCATCCCAAGACTCGTAGATTAGCTTTTGGCAGGCCGCCTTTGATATTGGCTTTGGCACCGACCAAAACAGGATTGACCAGCGGCTTGGTTTGCCAAGCGTGTCACCGATAGCGTAGCGAGAAAAAGATAATTCAGGATGCTTCTTTGGTAACTTGCCAGCCATATAAGGGTCGCGACCATAGCCCAATTCCATAGCCGCAAGACCCGCTGCCACCAACGAAAGTAGCGCGATAAATCCTGCCAGAAGCCTCATGATGTCTGCCTTAGATGATTAAACTCTGCGGCGCATTCCATCCTTCGAATGCATTTTGGTCAAGCAGAACTTCAAATGGCTATGTATTGGTTTTGTTGAGCGAGAAAGAGAAGCAAGCGACGAGATCGTCAAATCCGCTTTCAGCCTAGCCTAGTTTGCAAGCCTCTCGGCTTCTGGCTGATCCTGCGGGGCGAGAATGTGTGACAGGCCGTTAAACAATGTGTCTGGCGTCACGGGCTTTGCAATGTGGTGGTCAGCCCCTGCTTCGAGGGAGGCCAGCAGATCTCGCGCCATGGCATTTGCGCTGAGCACTGCAATCGGCGTTCTTCGAGCCTGGGTTTTTTGTTCCAGCGCGCGGATCGCTTGTATCGCGCTAAGCCCGTCCATCTCGGGCATATGAACATCCATCAGAATGGCGTCAAAGGCTTGGGCCTCAAACGCGCGGACTGCCTCGAGCCCGTTTTCGGCGAAGGTGATCTGGGCCTGTAGCGGTTCAAGCAGCATGGCCACAACGCGGCGGTTAACGGGATGGTCTTCAGCGACAAGAATGGATGCACCAAT
Organism: Ferrovibrio terrae; assembly: GCA_943368895.1. Classification (GTDB taxonomy): domain Bacteria; phylum Pseudomonadota; class Alphaproteobacteria; order Caulobacterales; family Aquidulcibacteraceae; genus Aquidulcibacter. Next base: position 1,792 of record CALRLV020000315.1, on the reverse strand, counting down.
GAGGTGGCTGAGACTGGGTGTCGAGCTTGCAGCTGGGCCCATATTAACCGGCGCGTTAGCGGCCTGATCGCTGCGCGCTATCGCGAGATCCACCGTGAAGGTGCTGCCGCACCCGGGCTCGGACCGCGCCTCAATGCTGCCGCCCATCATATGCGTCAGCGCCTTGCAAATGGCTAAGCCCAGACCGGTGCCGCCAAACTGACGGGTGATCGAACCATCCACCTGCTCAAATCGCGCGAATAATCGCCCATGCGCAAGTTGATCAAACCCGATCCCTGTGTCTGTCACTTCGATGCGAATATTTGGTCGGTCGCCAGAAGCCTCAATCGGCATGACCTTGACGCAGACTTTGCCTGTATGGGTGAACTTCACGGCGTTTGAGCAAAGATTTGAGACAATCTGGCGAAGACGCATCGCATCCCCAACATAGATGCCCCGCGCCCCGTCCTCAATTGTCACATCAAAGCGGAGGCCTTTCTCGTCGGCGCGTTCGCGCATCAAAAACGCCGCTGCCTCGACTTCACCCGCAAGGTCGAAGGCTAAATGCTGTATGTCGAGTTTTCCGGCCTCAATCTTGGAGACATCCAGCAAATCATCGAGCAACCTTTGAAGGGTCTCGCCGGAAGCCTGAATGAGGTTCGTCATTTCAAGTTGTTTATCAGGCATGGGGAGCATCGACATAGCTTTTGCAATGCCAACCACACCATTGAGCGGGGTTCGGATTTCATGACTGATATTTGCGAGAAATTCTGATTTCGCTTGGTTAGCAAGCTCAGCAGCAATTTTGGCATCATTTAGTGCCGATCGCATGCCGCGTGTCTTGTTGATCGTGGCAGAGGCAAACAAGATCGCTGGAAACCCAACCAATAGCGGGACGACAGTGCCCACCAACCCAATCAGCGCGATGATCCCAATTTGATGCGTAACATCAAAAAGCCCGATGAATAAAAACCCGAGCGCCATCGAGACAATGCAACTGCTGAGGACAATGATGAACAGCAAAACCGCATGCAAACTAGGCGTGCTACTTTGTTCAGCCTTATCCAGCAGGCGATTTAACGCGCGATGCGCCATGGATTTGGGTGAGGTGACGCCACTGATTGGCGCTCGGTCAATGTCGCGCACGCAATCACCTTCAAATCCCAAAGTGTGCACACAAGCCAATTCGCAAGTATGGCACACGACATTTCAAAGAGAGCATGCACACATAAAGGTTTCGATTTGAAAAATGAAATCCAGTTCAACTTAGTCAAATGTGGCATGCGCCCTGAATAAAGAAAGCGCGATGCTGTGCAATCCTTCAACCATTCAACTTAGAACAACCTCAATCTGCGCACGGCGTTCTTTGGATTCTTTCGACGCTGGGTCTCTTGACCCGATATATTGGTCTTAAACGTTGGCGGTTGAGGGATGGTGCAGTCTCTCAAGACTGCGCCCTAGGGCGCGCAGCGCGCTATTAGACCTTGAGGTTTCTGGTGGGAAAAAGGAGCCAAAGCGGCCCAACGATCGGTAGCAGAGAAGTCCGCAATCGGTGCATTGACAAGTCACCTATCAAAAGTAAGACTACTACCAATAGAACATTTAGTCTAAGTCTATCGAGATGTGTTGAGGCGAGTACTATGAGATCCAAATTTATTATCGTGTCATGCCTGTTTCTTATTAGTTGTGGCGGTGGCGGTGGCGGTGGAGTTCCTGTGCCGGTTGTACCGGCACCACCTCCCATACCAACTTTGGGCGTTACTTTAGTCCCCAGTGCTAGCACTTTAAATGTGACCGAGGACTCGACTGTCGG
>CALRLV020000314.1:0-3815 GCA_943368895.1 Ferrovibrio terrae | reverse complement strand
TCAGCGATTTTTCTGCGTCAGTCACATAGGCTTTGGCTGCAACAAAGGCGGCAAACTCACGGTTGGTGACTTCATGGGCTTGCATCTCAAACCCAGCGACCTGCACGCGCATGGTGGGGCCTTCTTCGGGGAAGGATGGGTCTTGGCCCAAGGCGACAGAGCCCGCAGGTATCTTCACCCAGCCGCCCTGCTTGGCAACCGATAGGCCGCAACTGACTTTGGCCTCACTCTTTTTGGCTTCGACATCTGGCTTGCAGCCCGTGGCGAGTAAGAGTGGCAGCAGGATTAGGATGGCTCGCGTCAAGATGTCAGCTCTTTCAAGGCGTCTTCAATCACCCACATGCGGTCTTGCCCCCACACGCACACGTCATTCACACGAAAACACGGAACGCCCCAATGGCCAATCTCTAAAAGCTCGAGTCGATTGTCCTCTGCTGTCTCTCGCCAGCTTTCGCGGGTCAATTGTTCTCGCGCCTCTGGCCAAGGCAGACCCGCCTTTTCGACAATCTGCTTCATCCCAGAATCCGAGCCTGCGTCCACGCCTTGCGACCACACGGCACTCAAAAAGGAGTCCACAAATTCATAGCCCCGCCCCTGCTGCATAGCCCAGGCCAGAATAGCATAGCCGCGCTCAACCGGCTTGCCGACCGGATCGGCAATGCGCCCAAATGGAATATCCAGCCGCCGCGCTTCGCGCGCGTTGTCGAGCGTAAAATAGGTTCGCTTCATCTGCGGTACGGGTAGGCCCCGCATCACCATGGGCAAGACAAAGCGCAAGCGCAATTCCGCCCCATAGGCATCTGCGAGTGCTTTGGCGCGGTGGAGGGATAGATAGGTATAGGGGCTGCGGAACGACAGATACCAATGCAGCACTGGCCGCTCACCCGCCTGTGGTTTCGCCGATTTGAGCTCCAAATCCGGCGCGGCAAAGATGAGTTCGACAGGTGCTCCTGGCACCTGTGCGCCAACCCCACGCAAACGGGTTTCGAGATAATGCAGTCGATCAATGCCCCAATACCACTCGCCCCCATAATGTAGCATCGCGCCCATAAAATGACCCAGCCGCGCGCGCTCCGCATCCCCTTTGGCGCAAGGGTCACCCGTCACCGCAGACGCGCCTGGCTCGATCGTGCCTGCCCAGAGCGCGCGACTAATCGACAAGGCCCTCGGCCAGAAGTCTTGGGTCCCTAAAGCTTCCGCAAACTGGGCTTGCGCCGCGCGCACGCGATCTGGCGTGGGCTGCACGCCGTGATCGACAAATTCAAGGCCAGACTTTTTGGCCAACCGCGCACTATCTTCGCGTGCATAGGCGATCAGCCGATCGCGCTCGGGTGCAGCCCAATCATCAGGTGGTCCGACCAGCCAGACATGCAGGTCCACATCATAGCGGCTGCGAAACTGATCCAAAGCGTGCAGCGCCAAGTGACCATAGGGATCATCAATCTGGTGGAAATAGTCGATGCGGTGGCGCGCACCTTGGCGCTGGCGCTCTTTCTCATATTTGTCGCGGGCCGCATCTTGGCGCTGCGCGCTGGTGATGGCCTCAGCTACTCGTGAAACCACAAGCGATTTCAATGACATTGTGAGCCCCCCTTTTAATTTTTTATCAGCCTAGGTTTTGGCGTGCAGAATGTCAAAAGCACGATGGCTGATAGGTGTAAATGTCTCCGGCACAATAGACCCTAAGCCGAAAGCGGCTTAGATGGGAAAAACATCTTTTGAATAGGAATTGCCGATGCGCGCGCTAAAACTTTTGGCCATTTGCTTCCTCAGTAGTGCCGCCTGTGCGCAAGCGACGGAACCAGATGTCTTAGAAGTTAAGTTCGCGACCAACATAAGTGCACTGAGCCTGTCCCCGGAAAACCTACAAGGGATCAACGCCACAGGCTCAGCCGATTTGATCTATGCCTTGCGGCTCGAAACAAACCGGCAAAACCCCAGGATGCCAGAAGAATTTGGTGGCCTTTCCTCCCTGTCCCTTCAGGCGATAGACGGCGACACGATCACATTCGATGCGCTTACCGATCAAGGCCATCTGGCCCGCTTCTCCGCTCCTAATCCGCTGACTTGGAGCCAAGCCAGCGCGATAACAACAACTCAAGTTCACCTTACCACGCTGACCGACCCGGCGGATAAGCCTCTGCGCGGGGCCAATCAAATTGACAGCGAAGGCCTAGCCCCAACCGACACCGGCTTCCTCATCAGTTTTGAGCGCAACCATCGCCTGATCGAGCTTGTCAAAACCGATAAAGGTTACACGACCAAAGCGGGTCCAAGCCTAAGTGGCTTTGAAGGTCTAGAACCCAATGGCGGCATGGAAGCTTTGACTCGCCTTCCCAATGGCCAATATCTGGCTTCTGCCGAATATGGTCCAGACCGGCCGGGTGATCCTGCCGCAAAGCTGCAAGCGCCCTATTGGATCTTTGATCAGAGCAGCAAAGCCTTGACCGCGCCCTTCGGCACATTTCAGAATCAAGGCCGCTTTGGCATCACCGATATCCGCGTGCTGGATGACGAAGTCTGGGTGCTCAAACGCTCTTACGACACCACGACCAAGATCAATCTTTCGCGGCTGGAAACATGCAGCCTCTCAAGCGTTCTAAGCGGCAAGCCAGCCTGTGCGCTAAAGCTTGCTCTGTCTCCGCCCTTTATAATGGACAATTATGAAGGCCTTGCCGTGATGAAGGACCCACAAAGCGGGGCTAAGCTCGCATTCATCCTTTCAGACGATAATTTTTCTGCCGCACAAGGCACTTACCTACTCGCTTTCCGATTAGACGCCTCTGCCTCACCTGTCACATCAAGCCCTGGAGCCACACAATGACAGCTTTCAAAACCAGCCTATTCGCCGCACAGGCCTTGATCGCGACACTTGCAATTTCAGCCTGCCAGCCGGCCTCCACCAACACGGTTGCGGCATCTGGCATGGGCAATGCGATGATGGACCATGGCAGCATGGACCATAGCCAGATGGATCACGGGACGATGATGACCTCGGCCGACCCTGCTGCCGCTGCTGCGCCCTCAACCAAGGCCTATCAAGCGGCCAATTCGACCATGCATCAGAATATGTCGATCCCTTATACAGGCGATGCCGACAAAGACTTCATCGCCGGCATGATCCCCCACCACGAAGGCGCAGTCGCCATGGCGCGCGTCGTGTTGGAGCATGGCAAAGACCCTGAAATCCGCAAGCTGGCCGAAGACATTATCGCGGCGCAGGATCGTGAAATCAGTCAAATGAAAGCTTGGCAAGCCAAGAACGCGAAGCCCTAAACGCGGCCCAAGCCGACTGCCCAAGCGATGTTGAAACCAGAGCCCATCTGGGCTACCGACACATCAGCGCTGCACCCGTAGCTCAGCTGGATAGAGTGTTGCCCTCCGAAGGCAAAGGTCACAGGTTCGAATCCTGTCGGGTGCGCCATTTTTCCTATAAAATTTCGTCTTAGTTTGAAACTCGCGCTGAGCCGTTTGCCGATTTGACTTGGAGCGAACATTTCTTTTGCGCATACTATCGCGGCAAACGCTGATGGGTCGCACGTGTTGCGAGGGTGCAGTCCCTCCGGACCGCACCCTACGCTTGGAGTTTCAGTTATTTCTTCTTTGCCTTTGGCGGTGGTGGAACCAATCCGTCTACCAAAATGGCAATCGCCTCACTCTTGCGATTTGCGGGCACGCCAAGAACCAAGGAAGCGAGTTCGACTCCGGTTGAAGGCTCCCGCGTTGGACCCAAGATCACAGCATTTGCACCGACCTTAGCCGCGCGCTCTTGCATGGACTTATGAAAGGCCGACATATCGGTGAGGTTGGAATCG
>CALRLV020000313.1:0-3823 GCA_943368895.1 Ferrovibrio terrae | reverse complement strand
GTGGGCTCGTTACCCACTCTTGGGCGTACAGCCTTATCCAACCGGGGCGCACGGTCAGCGTCGTATTCCGGGCCAGTCCGTTAATCTGGCCCACCTATTTGGCGCAAACCCTGCGCCCCGGTACCTCTTCTGTTGTACCCCCGGTGGTTTCCACGCGGGGCTATTGGTCATGGGGGGTGCTGTTCAAAAGACGGTGTCATCCCGGACGGCGAAGCCGAGGCCCAGACCTTGTGCCGCAAAATCCGATGAGGTCCCCGCTCTTCACTTCGTTCCGGCGGGGATGACATCGTTTTGGATGGTTTCTTATCTAGACGCGTTTTGGTAATCCTTCCGGCCCACCAAACCGCTAATGAAATTGTTCTTGCGACCTCTGGGTAGTCAAGTGCGCAGCTTTGCTGCGTCGCGGCGCGATCCGTTTTCGAAGAAAACGGACACTTGACGACCCATATGTCGCGCTCATGCTCGATGATACATTTTGGTGAAACAGGGTTTTCACCAAAATGGGTCCAGATCGAAGCCTACCCTCAACCATGTCATCCCGGACGGCGCAGCCGAGGTCCAGACCTTGTTCCGCAAAGTCCCACAAGGTCCCCGCTCGCAGCTCACGCTCCGGCGGGGAGGACAACTATGGTTGGGAAAACTTGGCTGATGAGAAGGTCGTCACTAACATTATCGACCAAGCCGTTCTGGGTGCCACAGGTGTGTGTTCCCATTTTTCTGCATTGCACTTCCGGCAATTTAGGCGTTTGATAGGGCTTCGGGCTTTCAACGGCTCGCACAAAAACCAAGTCTCACTCAGGCCAAGGCTGATCAGAGACTGGACTTTGGGAGGAGCAATGGCAACGCCTATTGCAGAGCATATTTCGCGCGTCGAGGCGGCGATCATTGGCGGCTTGGCTGCTAGGTCGCCAATTGCAGCCTCTTGGGCGCGTTCAGCCCAGCTCCATCATTTAGACCCCTCCGCCAACCCAAATGAAGGCCGGATCACGGCGCGGGAATTGGCGTTAGCGCGGGAGCGTTTAGGGGCGCTGTTGCCAATGGCGGCCCCCCATCTGGACCGCTTGTTCCAAATGGTGGGTGGGCTTGGGGCTTGTATCGTTCTGGCCGATGCGCAAGGCGTGGCAGTAGATCGGCGCGGTGCTCCAGGGAATGATCGCGCGTTTGAGGAATCGGGTTTGTGGACCGGCACCGTCTGGTCAGAAGCAGATGTTGGCACCAATGGCATTGGCACGTGTTTGGCAGAGGGGCGCGCCGTTACCATTCACCGCGATCAACATTTCTTGGCCCGCAATATTGAGTTGAGCTGCTCGTCAGCCCCTGTGCATGGGCCAGATGGGGCCTTGGCTGCTGTGATTGACGTTTCAACCGCGCGCGCTGATCTGGGTGATGCGGTAGCGGGCCTCATCGGCAATACGGTCGCAGAAGTGGCCCGCAAGGTTGAGACCGATTTATTCCATCAGCACTTTCCAAGGGCGCGTGTTGTGGTGGTGCCGGGCCTAGACCGGAGCCAAGGCGCTTTGCTGGCGGTAGACGTCGATGATTTGGTGATAGGGGCAACACGCGCCGCCCGCCAACATTTAGGCCTTAGTGGTGATCTGGGTGCGGCTCCCAAGCTTCTCTCAGACTTGCTCGGCCTTGAAGGCCATGACAGCCTCGAGCGGGCCGAGCAGGCGGTCCTGACCCGTGCGCTGGTGCGCTCTTCTGGCAATGTCTCGGCAGCCGCCCGCGCGCTTGGATTAAGCCGCGCAACCCTGCATCGTAAATTAGATCGCGCTTAAACGCACTTTCATCGCGAAACCTGTCGCAGATTTGCGACAGGTGGCGGGTACTTCCTCGCGCGCCCGGGATGTGGGGCATGATCCTAGGGGCTAAACTTCCTCTACGGTCGCATCGAGGCGGCTGCATATCGTGAGGAGGAAATATTATGAACCAAATGACCAAGATCGAACTGATCGCCGGTTCGCCATTCAAGCTACGCTATGACAATTTTATCGGTGGCAAATTCGTGCCGCCGGTGAAGGGTCGCTATTTCGACAATGTCACGCCCATCACTGGCCAGCGCATTTGCGAGATCGCTCGGTCTGACGCGGCCGACATTGCGCTCGCACTCGATGCCGCCCATGCCGCGAAAGAAGCTTGGGGCAAGACCTCAGCCGCCCATCGCGCCAATATCTTGCTGAAGATTGCAGACCGAATTGAAGCCAATCTTGAGCGCATTGCCACTGCGGAAACTTGGGACAATGGCAAACCGATCCGGGAAACTCTGAATGCCGACATTCCTCTATCCGTCGATCATTTCCGCTATTTCGCCGGCGTCTTGCGCGCCCAAGAAGGCACGATGTCAGAGATTGATAATGACACAGTCGCCTATCACTTCCACGAGCCTTTGGGCGTCGTCGGTCAAATCATTCCGTGGAACTTCTCGATCCTCATGGCTGCGTGGAAGCTCGCCCCTGCTCTGGCAGCGGGCAATTGCGTGGTGCTGAAGCCTGCCGAACAAACCCCGGCTGCCATTATGGTCCTGATGGAAATCATCGCAGACCTCTTGCCCGACGGCGTACTGAACATCGTCAATGGCTATGGCGCAGAAGCAGGCGATGCGCTCGTCCGCTCGGGCCGGATCGCTAAGATCGCTTTCACAGGCTCTACGGCTACCGGCAAAAAGGTTGCTGAAGGGGCGGTTGCCAGCCTGATCCCATTCACCTTGGAACTGGGTGGCAAGTCGCCCAACATCTTCTTCTCCGACATCATGGCTGAAGATGACGCCTTCTTGGACAAGGCGGTAGAAGGCTTTGTGCTGTTTGCCTTCAATCAGGGCGAAGTCTGCACCTGCCCATCGCGAGCCCTGATCCAGGAAGACATTTATGACCGCTTTATGGAGCGCTGCATCGCTCGGGTGAAGGCCATCAAGCAAGGCGACCCACGCGACATCAATACGATGGTCGGTGCCCAGGCCAGCCAGCAGCAACATGCTAAAATCATGTCCTACTTCACCATTGGCCGTGAAGAAGGTGCCGAAGTATTGGTCGGCGGCGACACGGCCCAATTTGACGGTGATTTAGCAGATGGCTTCTACATCCAGCCAACCATCTTGAAAGGGCACAATAAGATGCGGGTCTTCCAGGAAGAAATCTTTGGCCCGGTTGTTAGTGTCACCACATTTAAGGACGAAGCAGAAGCCTTAGCCATCGCCAATGATACGATGTATGGCCTTGGCGCTGGTGTATGGACCCGCGATGGCACGCGCGCCTATCGCTTTGGTCGCAACATTGAGGCAGGCCGCGTCTGGGTCAATAACTACCACGCCTATCCCGCCCATGCGGCCTTTGGTGGTTATAAACAGTCGGGTATTGGCCGGGAAACTCACAAAATGATGCTCGACCATTATCAGCAAACCAAGAATATGTTGGTCAGCTACAACCCCAACAAATTGGGCTTCTTCTGATCTGAACTTTGAGCACTATGCCGACAAAGGCGCGGGTGAACCCCCGCGCCTTTTTGCGTTGCCCAGCTGGCGGGTGCGTATGCATAGAGTTGGAAAGATAGCCCCAAGACCATCTCAGGTTTATTGACATGAAACGTGTCATAATTTCTTCTGCTTGTGGGACGTCCTTTTAAGGAAACTGAAAATGAGAGTACGAACGTTTGCTGTAGGTGGCTTGGCTTTGATGCTGCTGTCTGGATGCGTCACCACCAACGCCACCCTCCTCAATGGATCGACAATTCCGGCCGGAGTTATGCTCCAGCCAGAGCAAATCGCGATTTATCGAACTGCAGATCAAGTGGGAAAGTCCTATCGGGAAGTCGCGATTTTGACTTCCAC
>CALRLV020000312.1:0-3855 GCA_943368895.1 Ferrovibrio terrae | reverse complement strand
TAACCCAATTTAGGAACCATCCGCGCCTTGATCTAGAAACAGGCGATGGTCCCGTTTGTCTGTTTGGCCCAAATGGTGCCGGCAAGACCAATATTCTCGAGGCGCTCTCCCTTTTAGGTCCTGGTCGAGGATTGCGAGGGGCAGACCTTGATGAGATGGCGCGACAGGGTCCGGACGGGGGCCCTTTTGCCGTGACGGGCCTGATCCAACTGGGCGACGAGGCACGGCGGATTGGTGTAGGCTTGGAACGCACGGCGTCCGGCCAGAGGCGGGTCGCTCGCATAGATGGCAAGGATGCAGGCCCAAAGGATTTGGCAGAGACGGTGCGCATCCTCTGGCTCACCCCGGCGTATGACCGTTTATTTGCCGGCCCAGCAGGAGAGCGACGTAAATTCCTAGATCGTTTGGTGTTTGCGGTAGCCCCAGAACATGCCCAGCAGGCCAGCCAGTTTGAAAAGGCGCTGCGCGAACGGGCGCGCCTCTTAGAGGAGCCAAAGCCTGACACACGCTGGTTAAGCGTTATTGAGGCTGAAGTCGCCGCTGCCGGGGTAGCTTTGGGTCTGGCGCGGCTTGAAGCTGTCGATGCCCTGCAGACCGAAATCGCCCAGCGGCCAGATGGTGCCTTTCCCAAAGCGACCCTTGGCCTTGAGGGTCTGTTTGAAACGAGCCTACGCGAGACGGGCAACGCGGCACAGGCCGAAGCCGAATATGCCCGCCTGTTACACGATTGCCGAGCCCGTGATTCGGCGGCTGGACGGGCCTTAGATGGCCCACATCGCTCAGATTTAACTGCGATCCATACCCCCTCAGGAATGCCCGCGCAAAAATGCTCCACAGGGGAGCAGAAAGCCCTTGTAGTTACACTGATTTTAGCCCAAGCGCGACGGATTGCATCCGGCCTGCCAACGGCAAAAAGTGCGGGCTTTTCTGGGCCGAATCCGCTAGTCTTATTGGACGAGGCCGCAGCCCATTTTGACCCTGCCCGACGTGCCGCACTCTGTGAGGAACTCTTGGCGCTTCCGGGGCAATCTTGGCTAACCGGCACGGACCAAAATCTGTTTGAAGAGTTTGGTTCGCGTGCAATCCAGTTTGAAGTCTCACCGGGATCAGTCCGGTTGATGCAGTGAAAGAAGTGTGACGCCACATGAGCGATCTTCCCAGCAATAACGAGCCAGAATCCAAGCCAGCTGCACCCGAAGTTGAAGACAATCGCGTCTTTGATGCTGAAGGCTTTGACGAAAACGGCCGCGATGCCAATGGGCAGGCCTCCTATGGGGCGGATTCCATCAAAGTTCTCAAAGGGCTCGATGCGGTTCGCAAGCGCCCTGGCATGTATATTGGCGACACCGATGATGGCTCGGGCTTGCACCACATGGTCTATGAAGTCGTCGATAATGCGATTGATGAGGCCCTCGCCGGCCATGCAACCATCTGTAATGTAACGCTTTACCCTGACGGCTCTGCCGAAGTGGAAGATGATGGGCGCGGCATCCCGACCGACATTCACAGCGAAGAAGGCGTGTCGGCCGCTGAAGTCATCATGACCCAATTGCACGCGGGCGGTAAATTCGACCAGAACTCCTACAAAGTATCTGGCGGCTTGCATGGTGTCGGCGTTTCGGTCGTGAACGCCTTGTCGGACCTGTTGGAATTGACGATTTTCCGCAATGGCCTTGAACACACCATGAGCTTTGCCTTGGGCGAAGCCAAGGCCCCGTTGCGTCTGGTTGGCCCGGTTGAAGCCGGGAAAAAGGGCACGCGCGTCCGCTTCTGGCCCTCGCCAACCATCTTCACCATGGTGGAGTTTGATCGGAAGACCCTGGAACATCGCCTGCGCGAATTGGCCTTCCTCAATTCCGGCGTTACGGTGCGTTTCCGTGACTTGCGCGGGCCAGAGCCTTATGAGGAAATCATGCGCTATGACGGCGGCGTGGAAGCCTTCGTCCAGCATATTGATCGCAACCGCATCAGTGTCACCGAGAAGCCTATCTTTGTGAAGGGCGAGAAGGATGGCATCGTGGTTGAGGCCGCGCTCCAATGGAACGACAGCTATCACGAGAATATGCTGTGCTTCACCAATAACATTCCCCAGCGCGATGGTGGTACGCACTTGGCCGGATTCCGGGGCGCATTGACCCGCGTAATCAATGCCTATGGTGAGAAGTCGGGCATTTCCAAGCGCGAAAAAGTCGACATTACCGGCGATGACGCTCGTGAAGGCCTGACTTGCGTCTTGTCGATCAAAGTGCCCGACCCGAAATTCTCCAGTCAAACCAAGGACAAGCTTGTCTCGTCCGAAGTCCGGCCAGCAGTGGAGAACACGGTTGGCGAAACCTTGGCTGAATGGTTTGAGGAAAACCCCAGCCTTGCCAAGACGGTGATGGCAAAAATCGTGGAAGCCGCAGCCGCCCGCGAAGCAGCTAAAAAGGCTCGCGAATTGACCCGCCGCAAGAGCGCGCTTGATATCGCGTCCCTGCCCGGCAAGCTTGCTGATTGCCAAGAACGTGACCCTGCCAAATCCGAAATCTTCATCGTCGAGGGTGACTCGGCAGGTGGCTCTGCCAAGCAGGGCCGCGATCGTGGTTTCCAAGCGGTCTTGCCCTTGCGCGGTAAGATTTTGAACGTGGAGCGGGCCCGCTTTGACAAAATGCTGTCGAGCCAAGAAATCGGCACCTTGATCACCGCTCTGGGTACCGGCATTGGTCGCGATGACTTTAATCCGGACAAATTGCGTTACCACAAGATCGTCATCATGACCGACGCAGACGTCGACGGGGCCCACATCCGTACCCTGCTGTTGACATTCTTCTACCGCCAAATGCCGGAATTGATTGAGCGTGGGCATTTGTTCATCGCCCAGCCACCTTTGTATAAGGCATCCAAAGGCCGATCGGAGCGTTATTTGAAAGATGATGCGGCGCTTGAAGCCTATCTGATCGAAGAAGGCACAACAGACGCCATTTTGACATTGGCCAGCGGCGAAGGCCGCCTTGGGGCCGATCTGGTGGCCACTGTGAAGGATGCCGAAGGGTTTGAAGGCTCGGTCCGCCGCTTGGCGACCCGCTTCCCAGCCTTTGCGATTGAACAAGCAGCTCTCGCAGGTGCTTTGGTCATTGGCGCAGGTCAAGATGCGGCCGAACGTTTGGCCGTGCGCTTGAACGAGCTCGCCGATGAGGGCGAGAACACATGGACGGTTACGATTGATGCCTCGGGCCTTGAAATGACGCGCGAAGTGCGCGGTGTGGCTGAGACCATCAAATTGGACCAAAACGTGCTGGGCTCGTCCGATGCCCGCCGCTTGGCCGAGCGCGCCGCTGCGATGGCGGGGGCCTATGACGGCTTGGCCAAGATCAAGCGTCGCGAAGTCGAAACAGAGATCCATGGTCCATTGGCTTTGCTAGAAGCCGTACGTGCGGCTGGACGAAAAGGCATCACGATCCAACGCTATAAGGGCTTGGGTGAGATGAATGCCGAACAATTGTGGGAAACCACCTTGGATAAAGAAGCCCGCTCGCTTCTGCGCGTGTTTGTCGATCATGCTGATACAGCCGACGGCATGTTCACCCGCCTGATGGGCGACATCGTCGAACCCCGCCGCGAATTCATCCAAGAATTCGCACTGGAAGCCGAAGTCGACGTTTAACACCAACTAGGCATCTTCCCCCGCCGCGGCGTGAGCTGCGAGCGGGGACCTTGTGGGACTTTGCTCTGCCCTCGCTCCCTTTGGGGGAGAGGGGAGCAGTACCAATAGCCCCGCGTGGAAAACCACCGGGGGTACGCCTTGTGCTTCGGTAAGAAGCAGAGGTACCGGGGCGCAGGGTTTGCGCCAAATAGGTGGGCCAGATTAACGGACTG
>CALRLV020000311.1:0-3881 GCA_943368895.1 Ferrovibrio terrae | reverse complement strand
GCGGCGGCCTTTGGCGTGCGCGCTATCATTCAACAAGACCGCAAAGCCCCGCCGATTACCGGTTCACTCGCCAAAGCAGCCGTTGGCGGGATTGAGATGGTGCCCGATGTCCGTGTGGTGAACATTGCTCAAACGATTGTGCAGCTGGCAGAGGATGGCTGGATGACGGTCGGGCTGTCGGGCGAAGCTGAGCATGATTTGGCCGATGTTCTGGATGGCTCGCCCGTCGTGCTGGTCATGGGGGCAGAAGGCAAAGGCTTGCGTCATTTGGTCGGGGAACGGTGTGACCGATTGGCGCGTATCCCAATTGATCCGCAAATGGAGAGCTTAAATGTCTCTGCCGCCTCCGCCATTTCACTTTATGCCGCCCATGTGGCGCGGACAAAGAAGTCGATGGGTTCATGACGCCTGAAACCATGATGAGCGAGGGCATAAAGCTCCTCGAAATTCTCGCGATTGATGTGGCCCTGTCGGGCGACAATGCCATTGCGGTTGGCTTGGCTGCAGCGGGTCTGCCTGTCGAGCAGCGCCGGAAAGTCATTTTCTGGGGCCTCGCCGGTGCCGTCGTATTGCGGGTCTTGTTCGCGCTGGTTGCAGCAAAGCTTTTGCTGATCACGGGTCTACAACTACTCGGTGGCTTGTTGCTGGTTTGGGTAGGTTGGAAATTATTGACGGAATTGCGCGAGCAAGATGCCGCCGATTCTGATCATGATGGGATTGCAGATCACGCGACCGCCCATCCTAAAACACTGACTAGTGCCATCATCACCGTGATGATCGCCAATCTCTCGATGTCGCTCGACAATGTGCTGGCGGTCGCTGGCGCTGCGCAAGGCCATATGGTGGTTCTGGCGCTTGGCCTTTTGTGTGCGATTGGTTTTATGGCGTTTGCCGCCGACCTCATCGCCAATCTTCTGCAAAAGCATCGTTGGATTGGCTATTTGGGGGTGGCGGTTATTTATCTGGTTGCCGCCAATATGGTGTGGCATGGCGGCCTTCAGGTGTGGGAATTCTTGGTAGCTAAAACCAGTTAAATCAAGAAACTAGCCAAGCGCCTTGGCGGCCAACTCGACGTCTTCTGTGGTGGTCTGCCACGAAGCGACAAATCGGTAAGTATCTGGACCCAAAGTCGCCCACGGATAGAACCCAATCCCTTCCGCCTGAAGCGCGGCGACTTTGCTGGCATCGAGGCGCACAAACACTTCGTTGCCCACAACAGGAGCGGCTAGACTTGCTCCAGCCCGCTCAAAAACTGCGCCGAGGTCCCTGGCCATATTATTGGCGTGGCCAGCGAGGTTCAGCCACAAGCCATCTTCCAGCATGGCAACCGCCTGCGCAGATAAGTAACGGTGCTTGGAGAAAAGTTGGCCAGCGCGCTTGCGCAAATAGGCTGCTGCGCCGGTGCGTGCTTTCCCAAACAAAATCAAGATTTCAGCTGCCACAGCTCCATTCTTGGTCAAGCCGAAACTTAAGGCATCCACCCCTGCCCGCCACGATAAGTCGCTGGCCGAAGCCCCAGTCCCAACAACAGCATTGGCAAAACGTGCACCATCGACATGGAGAACCCAGCCTTGCTTGGCGCAAACAGCACGAATGGCCCGCAAATGATCGGGGCTATAGGCTTGGCCACTCTCACTCAAATTGGTCAGAGTTACCGCACGCGGTTGAAGCCCATGCACGAAGTCTGGGCTGTGGCGGGCAGCGGCAGCCTCTACTTCTTCTGGCTGAACCAGAAGGCCGGTCGAGCTCAAAGCCACGAGGCGCGAGCCGCTCGTGAAGAATTCAGGGCCATTACCTTCATCCTCCAGCACATGGGCATGGGGATGGGCCATGATCGCTGCCCAAGGAGGGCAAAGGGCCGACAAGGCCAAGCCATTGGCTGCCCCACCGGTTCCAACAAAATAGGCATCGAGGTCGCGGGTCTCAAACACCTCATACAGCAGCTCGAGCGCACGCGCGGACCAAGGATCATCGCCATAACTGCCACACCGCCCCGAATTGGCGGCCAGCATGGCTTCTAAGACGCGTGGATGGGCCGGTGCCTGATTGTCAGAGCCGAACATTAGGCGAGAGTCGCATCTGCTGAAGGCCGCGCCTTCACAGCGTCGCGCCAGCGCGCAATATTGGGATGGACTTCCCACGGCTTGAACTTAACGATCCGACCAAACTCAATTGCGGCGAAGGCTGTAATGTCTGCAATCGTGAAGCGATTGCCCGCCACATAGTCGCGTTCAGCCAAATCGGCATCCAGCCACTCCATGGCAGCCTTCGCCTTATCGGCAGAGGCTTCAGCAAAGTCCTGAATTTGCGGCTTTTCCAATACCGCTAACCCCGGATGGCCATGGCGCACCCAATTGGCGACGGGCAAGAGCACACCCCATTCGACCCTGCGGTCAAACATTTCGACAAAAGCCTTCTCCTCTGGCGTTTCGCCCATAAGATTGGGCTCTGGATGGAGATGTTCGAGGTAAGAGCAAATGGCGCGGCTTTCGGTTAGGAAGCGGCCGTCATCTAATTCGAGCACCGGCACCAGACCCATGGGATTTCGGCTTAAGTGATCGGGAACCTTGGTCTCGGTCGCGAGATCAAGCTGAACCCGTTCTACCGAGTCCCACAGACCCTTCTCGGCCAGAAACATATGAACGCGACGCGGATTGGGAGCGAGCTTTGCCGTATAAAGTTTCATAGCATTACCTCGGATTTTTAGTGGACAAACACGCCCATGGGCAAAGCTGCCACAATGGTCGCCGATAAACAGGTTGCCAAAAAGCCCGGGATCAAGGCCTTCCACGCAAGCTTGAGGATTTCGTTGCGCCGCTCTGGCATCAAAACCGTCATGCCGCCGGTCATAATCCCAATGGAGCCGACATTGGCAAAGCCGCACAAGGCATAGGTCATGATCATGCGCGAACGTTCGCCCAAGGCCTCCGGGGGAATGTTGCCAAGTTCAATGAAGGCGACAAACTCGGTCAAGAAAAGCTTAGAGCCAAAGAGACCGCCTGCCTTCTGCATGTCTTCAGCTGGGATGCCAATGATCCAAGCAAGCGGCGAGAACAAATAGCCAAAGATGCGTTGCAGGGTCAGTGGGCCGCCCCATTGGTCGCCGAATACAGTCAACAAGCCATTGGCAATCCAAACAAAGGATACAAAGACCAAGAGAAAGGCGCCTACATTGACGACGACCATCATGCCGTCTTGTACACCCTTGGTGATGGCATCCATGGTCGATTCATATTTCAGCGCTGAGCTATAATCCATGCCATCCACATATTGCCCGGGCTGCTCTGGGATCATGATGCGGGCCAGCAAAATGCCTGCCGGTGCAGTAATGATGGATGCAACCAGCACGTGGCCAGCAGCATTGGGCAAGGTGGGTGACAAGATGGCCGCATAAGCCACCATGGTTGAGCCCGCGACTGTGGCTAGGCCCACGACCATCATCATAAAGAGCTCTGAGCGTGAGAGCTTGTCGAGATAGCCTTTGATTACGATTGGGCTTTCAACCATGCCCATGAAGATGTTTGCGGCGGTGGCGAGGGCCGAAGCTCCACCCAGCCCCATCGACTTCTCAAACAAATAGCCAAAACCACGGGTGACCCACTGCAATATCTTCCAATGCCACAAAACCGCCGACAAAGCGGAGATTACAAGGATCAAGGGCAAGACTTGAAACGCAAAGACAAACGGCGGTGGCGCACCGGGCTTAGCCAATTGGTAGGGTGCCTCGCCTCCTCCCAAATAACCAAAGACAAATTTTGTGCCTTCAATCGTAGCCGCATTGAGGCCATCAACCGCGGCATTGACGCCGTTCAAAAAGCCTTGCGAAGCAGGCACAGCAAATAGAAGCACCAACAGAAAGGCCTGCACAGCCATAGCGCCCA
>CALRLV020000310.1:0-3883 GCA_943368895.1 Ferrovibrio terrae | reverse complement strand
CCGCCTTCGCGACGCTGCTTCAAGCGCAAGTTGATCACGCCGGCGATGGCGTCAGAACCATATTGAGCCGATGCGCCATCGCGCAACACTTCAACGGATTCCAGAATGCCGGTTGGGATGGTGTTCAAATCGACTGCAGAAGAACCACGACCGATCGAACCATTGATGTTGACCAAAGACGCCGTGTGGCGACGCTTGCCATTCACGAGGACCAAAGTTTGGTCAGGTGCCAAGCCGCGCAGAGTGGCTGGACGCACAGAGTCGGTACCGTCGACGATGGCTGGGCGTGGGAAGTTGAAGCTTGGCAAAGCGGTTGCCAATTGCTGGTTCAATTCTGGCGAACCTTGTTGGCTCAATTGTGTGGACGATACGACGTCGACAGGTGCAGCGGTGCTGAGTGCAGAACGCGCCGCAACACGGGTACCGGTCACCACAACGACTTCGGCTTCCTTAGTGGCAGTGGCTTCTTGCGCAAACGCTGGCGTAGCCAAAGCGGCAGCGCCCATCGCGATGATCATCGCGCGAATTGAAATGTCCATGATTTTTCCTCTTGAGTGGGTACACACCCTCGGGGGGGCATGTGACGTCCGATGCTTGAGGTTTCAAGTCAGCGCCTGACACAATCGTGACTTTGGGGGGGTAAATCGCCGCCTTAACAGGGCAGATGTTGCACAATGGTCACAATTTCGGGTTCACGCGGAACTGACTTGCATCATTCCGCTTGGGGTGCCACGACTAACGCAGCGCCGAGATCACAAAGAATCTCGCACTTTGGGAGACGTCCATGCATCCAGTTCACCATGCCGCACAAACACCGGATAAGCCCGCCGTCATCATGGCCGGCTCTGGCGAGGCATTAAGCTATGCGGAGCTTAATGCGCGCTCTAATCAAGTTGCGCAATTGTTGCGCGGACAAGGACTGAAGGCGGGCGACGCCATCGCAGTCCTGATGGACAATTGCCCCGACTATTTTGAAATCGCATGGGGTGCACAGCGGGCGGGCCTTTACTTCACCTGTCTGTCCACAAAACTGCAGGTCGATGAGATCGCCTATATCTTGACGGATTCCCACGCCAAAATTCTGTTTGTTGGAGCAAATTTATTGGCATTAGCCGAAGAGGCGCTCGGCCATGCTGGGGTGACAATTCCTGTTCTGGTGATTGGTGGCGACCCTAAAGGACACTCAGCTTTTTCTGAAGCGCGTGACGCCCAGCCAAAAGATCCAATTGCAGACGAAAGCGCAGGGGCCGACATGCTGTATTCGTCGGGCACCACGGGCCGTCCTAAGGGCATCAAAATTCCCCTTACTGGTGCGCCAATTGACACACCCAATGCGCTGCAAATGATGGCACAAGCCATTTATGGCATCTCTGCAGATAGCCAGTATCTCTCGCCAGCCCCCCTCTATCACGCGGCCCCTCTGCGCTGGTGCATGTCGGTCCATAAGATTGGCGGCACCGTTGTGGTGATGGAGAAGTTTGAGCCTGAGACCTATTTGGCATCAGTTGAGCGCTACCGCATTACCGACAGCCAATTGGTGCCGACCATGTTTGTGCGGATGCTGAAACTCGATGAAGCGATCCGTAAAACCTATGACCTCTCGTCGCTCAAAATGGCGGTGCACGCTGCAGCCCCCTGCCCAGTCGCGATTAAACAGCAAATGATGGACTGGTGGGGACCTATCATTCATGAATATTATGCTGGCACCGAGGGCAATGGCTTTTGCACCATCTCGCCGCACGACTGGTTGCGCAAAAAAGGCAGCGTCGGCAAAGCGCTGTTAGGTGAGCTTAGGATCGTTGGCGAAGATGGCGATGTTGTGCCAACCGGTGAGTCTGGCACCGTCTTTTTCGCCAATGGCCCACAGTTTGAATATCACAACAGCCCCGAGAAAACCGCTGACAGCCGCAATGCTCTGGGCTGGTCGACTTTGGGCGACGTTGGCTATGTCGATGAGGAAGGCTTCTTATTTCTGACTGACCGTAAGGCCTTCATGATCATTTCAGGCGGGGTAAATATCTATCCGCAAGAAAGCGAAAATGTGCTGGTTACCCACCCCAAGGTCGCCGATGTCGCTGTTTTTGGTGTGCCGAATGAAGAATTTGGCGAAGAGGTCAAAGCCGTCATTCAGCCGATGGATATGGCGGATGCAGGCCCCGAATTAGAGGCTGAGCTGCTGGCGTTTTGCCGGGCCAGCATCAGTCACGTAAAGGCCCCACGCTCTATTGACTTTATGGCGGAATTGCCTCGTTATCCCACCGGTAAACTCTACAAACGGTTGCTTCGCGACCGCTATTGGGCCGGTCGGGAGAGTAAGCTTGTCTGAAGGTAAAAACCAAGCGCAGAAAGAACTCTGGAACACATTTGCGGGAGAACGCTGGACAAGACGGCAGGTCGATATTGACGCCATGCTGTCAGCCTTCACGCACGCCTTGATGCTGGCCTCTGGCCTTAAAGGCAGCCCACCTCAGAATGTTCTCGACGTTGGTTGCGGCTCTGGTGAAACCTCCTTGATGATCGCAGATCTGGGCCATGCAGTGACGGGGGTTGATATCTCAACCTCCTTGCTGGCTTTAGCCAAAAAGCGTGCGGGCGACCGTGCGGGCATCACTTTCCTGGAAGCGGATGCGTCCGACGCAGTCTTCGACGGCTCGTTTGACCTATTGATCTCCCGCTTTGGCGTGATGTTCTTTGATGATCCACGGGCAGCCTTCACCCATATGGTTCAGCAGCTAAAGCCTGGCGGGCGGGTCGTGTTCGTTTGTTGGCGGCCACCTAACGAGAATGAATGGGTGACGATGCCTATGCAGGTCTTGGTCAGCGTGACCGAACCACCTGCCCCGCCGCCGCCCGATGCGCCCAGCCCATTTGCCTTCGCCAATCCAGAAAGAACGACCGCCATTTTGGAAGCTGCGGGCTTGACCGACGTCACATTCACCCCGGTCGATGCAACTATGTCGATGGGCTCCGGCAAAGGCGCGATCAAGGCTGCCGATTTCGTTATGGAAGTCGGGCCAGCAGCTCTTCCCATTGCGCAATTGCCGCCCGAGACAGTCGCTTTGGTACGAGAAAAAATGGAAATAGCCATCGAACCGCGCCTCAAGGACGGCTACCTTTCGCTCGGCGGCGCGATTTGGGTGGTTGAGGCGCGCAAGCCCTAAAAACCAGCAGGTTAAGGCTTATCCCGATACTTATTGGTGATGGGATAGCGCCGGTCGCGGCCAAAATTGCGCGTGCCGATCTTTACCCCCGGTGGCGCTTGGCGTCGCTTATATTCCGCGACATAGAGCAGGTTCTGGATGCGGTGCACCACGGCTGGATCATGGCCCCGTGCGATCACGTCTTCAATCTCGGCCTCTTCTTCAACAAAGCCGTGCAACATGTCATCCAGCGCTGGATAAGGCGGCAGGCTGTCTTGATCGGTCTGGTTCTCGCGCAATTCTGCTGAGGGTGCCTTATCGATAATGCGCTGGGGAATGACTTCGCCCGAAGCGCCAAGGCCGATGTGGCAAACATTCGCATTCCGCCAGCGTGCTAGCGCATAGACTTCCATCTTATAGAGGTCTTTCAAGGCATTATAGCCGCCGCACATGTCACCATAGAGTGTCGCATAGCCGACCGCCATCTCGCTCTTATTGCCGGTCGTCAACACCATATGGCCAAACTTATTGGACAAGGCCATCAACAAGACAGCGCGGCTGCGACTTTGAATGTTTTCTTCCGCAATGCCCGTTTGGGTACCGGCGAACTGGCCAGTCAACATGTGCGCGAATGCATCCACCGCCGGTTCAATTGAAATGACGTCATAGGGTATGGCCAAGCGCCGCGCATTGTCTGCCGCATCATCGAGGCTGTCTTGACTGGTAAAGCGCGACGGCATCAT
>CALRLV020000309.1:0-3888 GCA_943368895.1 Ferrovibrio terrae | reverse complement strand
CGGCAGTTCGCATGCCAGACGGCGCACGCCCATCGATCCGCGACCGCGACTTCACCGTTGCGACAATCATTGGCCGCGGTGGCAAGCAAGAAGACGCAACCGAAGAAGCATAAGCCTTTTTGGATGCATGTGATAAAAGCCCCGGCATCGTCCGGGGCTTTTTTGTTATGATCATGAGGTGATCAGATGTTTCTATTGGTTGGGCTCGGCAATCCAGGTGCCAAATATGCCAAGAACCGGCACAATATCGGCTTCATGGCCGTGGACGAGATTGCGCGACACTATAATTTTGGTGCCGAGCGTAGCCGTCTGCAGGGCCTTGCGCGCGAAGGTGTGATCGAGACCGAAGCAGGTCCGCAAAAAGTCATTCTGGTAAAGCCTCAGACCTTTATGAATGAGAGTGGCCGCTGTGTGGGTGGCTTCATGACTTTCCACAAAATCCCCATCGCCAAAGTCATTGTGTTTTATGACGAAGTCGAACTCGCACCCGGCAAGTGTCGGGTAAAAATTGGCGGGGGCACCGCAGGCCATAATGGCTTGCGGTCCATCGTGGCCCAATCGGGTTCAGATTTTAAGCGCGTGCGTTTGGGCGTTGGCCATCCGGGACGCGAAAAGATGTTGAGCCATGTACTGGATGATTTCTCCAGCGCTGAAATGACGTGGGTAGATACATTATGTGATGCGCTAGCGCGCACGACCCCTCTTCTTTTGGACGCCAAGCACGACTCCTTTCAAACTGAAGTCTCCAAACTCTCGCCGGCCCCGCCCATACCAGCTTGGTTGCGCGGCGGTTCAGGTGATGTGAGCTAGCCCAGAGCTTTTCGACATATCTGACGTCTTGCTAGATAAAACTTAGGTTGTATGAGTTATATGTCCCATCAGTGAGGATGTTTAGCTTTATGCCCATTATCATTCTTTCCTTTATTATTCAGATCACTTTGATCATTCACGTCATCCGAACCGGGCGACCCTTTTGGTGGATAATTTTTATTCTTTTCGCGCCGGGTATTGGCTCGACCGTCTATGTCTTGCTTGAGATCCTGCCCAATACCGGCATTTTTTCAACGGTACGCAAGGCTGAGCAAAAGGTGATCAAGGTCCTCGACCCAACGCGGGAATTGCGCGCCGCTCAAGATGCCTTTGACTTGACCCCAACTGTCGGCAATCGTCTTCGGCTAGCCCATGCTAGCGTGGAGATGGGGGATTTTGCCAATGCCGAAATGCTCTATCGGGACTGCCTTGAGGGACAATTTGTCGACGACCACACCGCCCTATTGGGGCATGCGCGCGCGCTGGTCGAGCTTGGTCGCCACAAAGAGGCGATTGAACGTATCAACCAATTGCGTGTTCTTGGTCGCGAAGGCGCAGGCGAGGCCCTTGTCTTCGCACGTGCGGCTGAAGCCTTGGGGCAAAATGAGGATGCAGAGGAAGCCTATACCTTTGCCGCGCCGCGCATCCCGACGCTGGAAGCCCATGCCCGCTATATCCGCTTTCTGCGCCACATTGGCAAAGAGGTGGACGCCACGCGTGAGTTACAGGAATTCGATGTGCGCCTGTCGCGTGTACCGCGCCATTTCCAATCGGATGCGCGCAAGTGGCGGACCTTGGCGGTTGCGTAAGGCCTGCCATTGATGGGTGCTTTTGGGCGGCAAACTGTCTAAGACACGGCACGCTTTTCTCGCGCGACCCTAGCGTGCGCCATCCTAGTTACGAAAGACCGCCATCATGGGATTCAAATGTGGCATCGTGGGCCTGCCCAATGTTGGCAAGTCCACTCTGTTTAATGCACTCACGAAGACCGCCGCCGCACAGGCTGCTAATTATCCGTTTTGCACGATTGAACCCAATGTAGGCGAAGTGGCCGTACCAGAGCCGCGCCTGAACGCTTTGGCGGCCATCGCAGGGTCCAAGGAAATAATCCCAGCACGCATGAACTTCGTCGATATCGCTGGCCTCGTGCGCGGCGCGTCCAAGGGCGAAGGCCTGGGCAACCAGTTTCTCGCCAACATCCGCGAGTGCGATGCCATCACCTATGTCACCCGCTGTTTTGTCGATGACGATATCACCCACGTTGAAGGCCGCATTGACCCCCTCGCCGATCTTGAAACGGTCGAGACCGAATTGATGTTGGCGGATTTGGAAAGTCTAGAAAAGCGCATTCCCAATCTCGAGAAGAAAGCCAAACAGAGCGATAAGGATGCCAAGCTAACGCTGGAATTGTGCATTGAAGCTAAAAAGTTGCTCGATGAAGGCAAGCCGGCACGCCTCTTCGTGCCTGCCAAGGAAGACCAAAAAGCCTATGATATGTTGCAGCTTCTGACGGCCAAGCCTGTCCTCTATGTTTGCAATGTGGATGAAGGCTCGGCAGCGACTGGCAATGAGTATTCAGCTAAGGTCGAAGCCTATGCCCAAGCGCATAAAGCGACCGCTGTGGTTATTTGCGCGCAGATGGAAGCTGAGCTTGCAGCCCTCGACGATGAAGAGGCCGCAGAATATCTCGAAGCGGCAGGCCTAGACGAGCCAGGCCTCAATAAGCTGATCCGCTCGGGCTATGGCCTCTTAGGCCTACAAACCTATTTCACCGTCGGGCCCAAAGAAGCACGCGCTTGGACCATCCATCGCGGCTGGACAGCACCCAAGTCCGCTGGCGTCATCCATGGCGACTTTGAAAAGGGCTTCATCCGCGCTGAAACCATCGCTTACGACGATTATGTCGCCTTCAAGGGCGAGAGCGGCGCGAAAGAAGCGGGCAAGATGCGTCTAGAAGGCAAGGAATATGTCGTAAAAGATGGAGATGTGATGCATTTCCGCTTCACGTCCTAAACCATGCTTTACCGGGCGCGATCTGCCGCAATAGCTGCCACCAAAACATCGCGCCAAACCTTGTAGCCTGCCTCAGATGGGTGGAGGCCGTCATAAAACAGGGCACTGTTTTGCGCGCCCTCAGCCGTTAGGAAATGCGGATAGAGGTCCACGAACGTCAAATAGGCTTTCTGCGCATCCTGTTCAGCAAAGGCTTTGAGTTCGCGATTGACGGGGATGACCACATCCTTGGTGCGCGACACTTCTTGGGTTGGCATCAGAGACTGTAAGATGATGCGGGCTTTGGGTTGGCGCGCATGGACACTAGCGACCAGCGCTTTGACCCCGGCAATGATACTGGCGTCGGCTGGGGTTTCACTGGCCCATGAATTATTGATTCCAGCCAGAATGACCACATAATCTGGCTTCAAACTCTGATGATCCAATTGGCCGAGGCCACCTTGGTGTTTGGGCTGGATACGGTAGAGCATATGCTCAATCCGGTCGCCGGAAATACCTAGATTGATGGCTTTAAGGCTGGGGTCGCCTCCTGCAAACGTCGCATCCCAAACGCTCCGGCCATTCCTGATCCCCGGAAACCACAAATTGTCGCCCATAAGGAAAAAGTCGGTGATGGAATCGCCCAAAAATACAAGGCGATACTGAGATAGGCCTTGCTTGTCGGCCAATTGGCTTTCCATCGCGGCCAAACGGCTCTGCCAATATTCCACACGGGCTTCTGGTTTGGTGGCCTTAAACTGCGCTTGGGCCATATGTGGGGCAGCCAACAAAAAAACTGGCAGACACATGAGCCCGAACAAACGAAAAAGCCCCGAAGTGCCGCTAAAGCGCAAGTTGCCTGTCAAGATTGTTTCCTCTCACTCGGGATTAGCCCCGATAAATGTTGTGCTCACCGCCCACTAAGCTGGAGAGCAATTGCAGCTCTACTTCGCGACGGCGATAGTCCACCACCAACGTCTCAACTTGGCTTAATATGTCCATGCCCACCAGCATAGCAGGCGTCTGATCAAGGCTCCATAGCTTAAACACAGGCGCATCGGCCGCCACCACCGTCAGCCGCCGAAT
>CALRLV020000308.1:0-3890 GCA_943368895.1 Ferrovibrio terrae | reverse complement strand
AAAGGGGCGCAGGGCGCTGGTCGCAAGCTTTAGGCCATGGCCACGCACCAAGGGCTGAAACAAGGTCGCGTCGCGATCCACGCGTTTGCGCATATCGGTTAAGTCCAGCGCTTTTGCCCCAATCGGCTCGCCATTGCGGGTGGCGAGTAAGATGCCAGTCTCTTCATAGGCTTCGCGCAGTGCAGCAACTCGAGCGGCGCGTTCATCGGCTTCCAAGCCTTCAAGCCCTTCAGCAGCTTCCAGCCAGCCTTCATCAAAGTCTGCGGGGTCCACTTTGCCGCCTGGCCATACCATTGCGCCGCCGGCAAAGCCGATATTGGCATGGCGCTCCACCATCATGACTTCCAGTCCGTCTGCGCCATCGCGCACCAATAAAATCGTCGCAGCTGGAAATAAAGTGTCATCCATCTTGAGGTTTCCGTTTCGTCATGACCTTGCAAACTGCGCGGCGGCGTTCCACACGCACTGTCATGAACGACGTTGTGACTCATGCCAAGCATCTTTTGAACCAATCCGGCCAGCCTAAGCGGCGGTCGGTGCCCCGTGTCAGCCCGCTTCTGCATCAAGCCGACCATGAGATGTTAGGGCCTGTAGGCGGGCAGATTGCCAGCTGGCATTTGCTTGGGCACCGCTATGAGGCCCCGCCTGTCCTTTTGGTACATGGCTGGGAAGATGACACGAGCCTGTGGTCACCCTTGATAGAATTGTTAAGTCAGCGCGGCCGTTCGGTCGTCGCTTTTGATCTGCCGGGCCACGGCCATAGTGATGGGGATCGCTGTAGTCTGGAATTAGCAGCTGATGCGATTTTGGCCTTGCAAGCGCGCTTTGGGCCTTTTGCCGGTGCTGCCACCCATTCCTTCGGTGGGCCGGCCTTGGCGAAGGCCTTCCAACAAGGGTTAGAGCTAGAGCAAGTTGTGCTGATTTCTCCACCTGTTGCCCAAGCCCGCCAGTTTGAACGGGCGTGGCGGCGCTATGGCGTCGAAGAGGCCATGATTGAGGCGGCCTTGGCGCTGGGCCATGAAGAGGGCCGCTTCTTTGATCTGGCAGCCGCAGCAACCAGCATGACAGCCGAAGCCTTGTTCATCCATTCCCTCGACGATGAACAATGTCCAGCCTCAGAAGGCAAGCGCGCCGCAGAAGCCTGGCCCGGCGCGCGCTTCTGGTCAGTCGATGGCCTCGGCCATCGGGCGCTGGTGCAGGATGGAGAAGTGGTGTCGATGGCTGCTGGCTGGTTGGACGCTTAAGGCGCACCATAATCCGAAGCATCCCGTGCGGCACGGTGGAAAGCAAGCCGGCCTGCATAATCGCGTGGATCCTTCTTGCGCACCAAGGCCCCATCCATCGGCGTCATCCAATCTACCAGACGGGTGAGGAAGAAGCGCAAGGCGGCACCACGGGCCAATAAGGGAAGGGCCGCACGCTCTGCCGCACTTAAGGGCCGCACGCTCTCGTAGCCCGAAATCAACGCGCGGCCCTTGATGAGGTCAAACTCTCGCCCATTGGCTTCAAAGCACCAAGCATTCAGCATCACCGCGACATCATAAGCCAAAAAGTCATTGCAAGCGAAATAGAAGTCGATCAGGCCACTGACTTGATCGCCCAGAAACAACACATTGTCTGGGAACAGATCGGCATGGATGATGCCGCGTGGCAAATCCGTCGGCCAGTCCGCTTTAAAACGTTCGAGGTCGTCTTGTATCGCTGCAGCAATACCGGGCTCCAGCGCTTCTGCATGACGTGACCGGCCTTTCCAAAGGTCGACCCAATTACCCGGACCCAAATCATTTGGGCGCGAAAGCGGAAAACCGTCTAGAGCTTGATGCAACTGGGCAAGCGCTGCGCCGACGGCGCGGGCATGGCTAGCAGGTGGGCGTTTGGATGACACCCCATCTAGGAAACTACACAGGGCGGTAGGCTTCCCCCTTATCATCTGCACCACTTGGCCATCTTGGGTGCGTATAGGCCGAGCAGCAGGCAGGCCCGCGTTGGCCGCCCGTTCGGTCAGGCCCAGATAAAAGGGCAAATCTTCCAGCGCGACGGATTTTTCGTAAATCGTCATGATGAAACGGCCTTGGGCGGCTTCCACCAAGAAGTTGGAATTCTGTACCCCTTCAGCAATACCCTTGAAGTTTCGCAGGCCATTCAGGCCCCAACCCTGCAAAAGGATCGCTAATTCTTCGTCGCTGGGTTCGGTATAGACGGCCATGATTAACTATCGCACCTTTGCCGCTAGCCTGACAATCCAACCACCGCCTTGGGCTGGCATGGCACGCACAGCCTGGCCATGCTTAATGGCATCGCGCAAACGTCTACCGACAGGCTGAAACAAGGTCTCGCCACCGCCGGGTTGAGGGGGATCAAATTTGAACCACAGTTTAACCTCTTCATCGCGACGCTGATCGTGCAAAGCAGCTTCCACGAGGGCTAAAGCCTCGACCGCGCCTTTGCCGTTCAAATCAAAAACCTGAGACACGTCGAGATTCTCAGTTGATAGAGCGTTAGCATCTTCGGGTTCGAAAAAAGGCAAGTTTATCAATCTCTGAGCAAAGTAGCTGAAGGAGTCATGAATCACGCGGGAGGGCGTGAACCACCTGTTTACGTAAAAGGTACTGAAATTCATTTTATAGCAAGGTCTTGAGAAGATTCGATTCACTATCACCCGTCACATTGTCCCTGCGAGCGGCCAAAATGGCCAATCGGTGAAAAAAGCACTTGGCCCAGAACGTGGTCAATATGGTTAGGGGAAAGACTAAAATGGCTTATGATATGAGCAGCGCTTTAGAGGTCACAATGACCACAGAAGTTGAAACCAATGATTCAGGCAGTGATCTGTTTGCCTTGGGTTTGTCGCATGCAACTGGCGTTGGTGCAGACGTAGATTATGTGGAAGCACACAAGTGGTTCAATATTGCCGCTATGCGTGGCGATAGCGAAGCCAAGCTGCGTCGCCAAGAACTAACTGCGATGATGACGCAAAGCCAAGTTTCGGCAGCCCAACGCGCCGCACGCGAGTGGCTTCAGCGCACGGCTAACTAAAGGCATCTGCTCTCAGACCGCAAAGGCGCGGTCTGACGCCCCTATTGGACGATATTTGAGCCGATACTATAGTTGAAACCGATGGTGATCGGCAGTGCGTCGCGCACGAATTGTTGGGTGAATTGGCCCAGTTCAGAAATGCGCGACTTGGGCACCCAAACAACGTCAAACCGGCGCAAGCGCGGCAGTTCGGCTAACAAAGCTTGGCTTGCCCAAACAGAGCGCAGATCATAGACGCGCATATAGGGTGTGCCACCAGCACCCCGGCGCAAAACCACGACTTCTTCGCGTCGGGCGGTGTTTAAGAAGCCGCCGGCCGTCGTAATGGCCTGCAGCGGGTCCATTTCCCCCGACAAATCATAGAGGCCGGGCTTGGCGACTTCGCCACCGACAAAGAATTTTTGCGATGCGAAGCTATCGGGTGCGAGCGCAATTGCGGGGTTGCGCAAGTAGGTCGCATATTGTCCCTGCAACTCCAGCTTTAAATCATCAGGTGTCCTGTCCGCCGCCATAATGGCTTCCAGCATTGGTGGATGAATGCGGCCGTCGGGTGCAACCGTCAGCTTCCGGCTGAGTTCTGGTGCGCCAATCGATTGGAAGTCGATTACATCACCTGGAAAGAATCGGTAGGTCTCATCTTCGGCGGTCCAGCTTGGGAAAGTCGGGATAGCGGGGAAGTCGACAGTGGCCACCGGGGGTGGGGTCTTCCAATTCTTACCTTCTGTGCGCAAGGCATCGACATAGCCCTTCGGCGCACAAGCGGTCAGGCTGAGAGCTGCCAAAGCCACCCAAGACCAGAGTATAGCTGTGGTTTTGGCACGCATGAACAGGCTCCCTGGGGCAGTTGGCAACAA
>CALRLV020000307.1:0-3918 GCA_943368895.1 Ferrovibrio terrae | reverse complement strand
CAATCCGAAGGCCTCGCCAAAGCGCAAACCCAGATCAAGGAAATGATGGAAGCAAATGACCGCACTGCGCTTGCATTGCGCCAGACGGTTGAAGGCCGCCTCGATGTGCTGCGTCAAGAGAATGAAGCCAAGCTTGAGCAGATGCGCGTCACGGTCGACGAGAAACTCCAAGGCACGCTGGAACAGCGCTTGGGCGCTTCCTTCAATCAAGTGAACGAACAATTGGAGCGCGTGTTTAAATCCGTCGGCGAGATGCAGACCATTGCAACAGGCGTTGGCGATCTGAAGCGGGTACTCACCAATGTGAAGGCGCGCGGAACTTGGGGCGAAGCCACTTTGGGCATGCTGCTGGAACAGGCCATGAGCCAAGAGCAATATGCGCAGAATGTTGAAGT
This sequence comes from Ferrovibrio terrae, assembly GCA_943368895.1. Classification (GTDB taxonomy): domain Bacteria; phylum Pseudomonadota; class Alphaproteobacteria; order Caulobacterales; family Aquidulcibacteraceae; genus Aquidulcibacter. The sequence goes on along the minus strand of CALRLV020000307.1, from coordinate 3,523 downwards.
GAAGCCGGGCAGCAATCAGCGCGTCGAGTTCGCGATCCGCTTGCCCAATGATGGTGACACGCCCGTCTGGCTCCCGATTGATGCCAAGCTGCCCGTCGAAGATTATGAGCGCCTGATTGACGCTTCAGAGCGGGCGGACACAGTTGGAATCGATGCCGCCCAAAAAGGTCTGGAACGCGCGATCAAGATCGCCGCCAAGGACATTTTCGAAAAATATATCGCGCCACCCCATACAACTGATTTTGCGATCATGTTCCTACCCACCGAAGGCCTGTTTGCCGAAGTTGTGCGCCGACCGGGTCTGGTTGACAGCCTGCAGCGCGACTTCAAAGTTCTGGTGTCTGGCCCCACGACCTTGATGGCGACTTTGACGAGCCTGCGCATGGGCTTCCGCACTTTGGCAATCCAGCAGCGCTCCAGCGAAGTCTGGCAAGTACTCAGCAAAGTGAAGCAAGAGTTTGAGAAGTTTGGTGGCGTCCTCAAAAAGGTTGAAGATAAGCTCGATCAAGCCAAGAGCGTGGTGCAGCAAGCTCGCACGCGCGAGAACGTGCTGGGTCGCCACTTGCGGGCCGTTGAAACCCTGCCAGGCAGTGCACCCATCGCCGCCCTGCCCTTTGCCCAATCGCAAGACCTGCTCGACGACATGTTGGATGAGGGCGACGACGCCTAACCTCCAGCCACACTCACACAAACAAAAAGCCCGCCGACTCTCGTCAGCGGGCTTTCTTTTTAAGCTAGGTGTTCAGCCTATTCGCGGTCGCCCAAGAAGCTGAGCAAGAATTGGAACAGGTTGATGAAGTTCAGATAGAGGCTCAAAGCACCCATGCTGGTTGCAACCGACATCGCGGTGTCATCGCCCTTCAGATAGTAATATTCGAACTTCAAGCGCTGGGTGTCGAAAGCGATCAAGCCGGAGAAGATCAAAACACCCAAGCCGGAGATGACGAACATCATCATGGGGCTTTGCAGGAAGATGTTGACGACGCTGGCCAAGAGCAAACCAAACATGCCCATGATTAAGAACGAACCAAAGCCCGTCAGGTCACGCTTCGTGGTATAGCCCCACAACGACAGGGCACCGAAGGCCGACGCCGTGATGAAGAAGGTCGAGGCCAAGGACTGACCCGTGTAAATCAGAGCCAACACGCCAAGGCCTGCGCCGATCAGCGTCACAATCGTCCAGTACAACAGGCTCGCACCGGTCTTCGATGGGTTACGCATCGCAAACATCGAGATGAGTAGGATCACCATTGGTGAAAACGCCACAACCATCCCGAGGCCGGTGTAGCCAATGCGACCATTGTTCATCACAAACAACAGATCGCGGACCGGCGGCACCGATGATGTAATATAGGCCAAGATGCCCGAGAGCACCAAGCCAAGGCCCATTTTGTTGTAGACGCCCAACATAAAGCTCCGCAGGCCAGCGTCGACGGACATATCCATCGTGTTCCCGGCTGGGATCGCTTGAGCTTGAAACCTATTTTGGTCGTTCATTTTCTTTCCTTTTTAACATGCAAGCAGACTTCTGCCGCATTGCTTAGGCCCTAATATCATGCCGGAGGGCATCAGACGCAAGACAACTCTACTACACGATTTTGTGTGCAGGGCTGTTTCAAGTCGCTGGTTGGCAATGCGCTACAACCCAATGGTTTAGATCGCAGCATTTTTGGACCTTGCTTCCCTGTTTATATGGTGGCCATGGCGACAATATGCTAGGACAGCCCCATGCTCCATTTACATAGCTTCTCCCACTCCTCCGCATCCTATCGCGTCCGCATTGCGCTGGCCTTGAAAGGGGTGGCCAGTGAAAGCCACGCCGTTTCATTGATTGCCAATGACCATTTGTCTGAAACATACCGCGCCATCAACCCAGAAGGCCGCGTGCCCGCGATTGAGACAGAACAAGGCGTGTTGACCCAGTCCTTCGCGATTATGGACTGGCTTGAGGACACGATCCCAGAACCCAGCCTATATCCAGCAGATTTTTGGCAGCGCGCTTTATGCCGCGCCTTTGCCCATGCCATCGCAAGTGACATTTTCCCGGTCCAGAATCTAGGCGTGCGGCGCAAGCTTGCTTCGGATTTTGGGGCCGATGACGCACAAGCCACGCAATGGTGCGCAGACTGGATCGCCAAGGGCTTCACAGCGCTAGAGGCCGAGACCGCCAAACGTGGCTGGCATGAAGGACAAGGCTATTTGTTCGGACCAAACCCGACTTTGGCCGATATCTGCTTGGTGCCGCAAATGAATAATGCGCGCCGCTATGGGGTGGACCTAACCCCTTTCCCGCTTTTGGTTGCCGCTGACGCCAAAGCCCGCGCTCATCCAGCCTTTGTGACCACCGCGCCAGAGACACAAGCGGGCTGACACTTTGGCTTGATAGAAGGACACCAAGATCATGAAACCACTCAATCTTGAATCCTATCTCCCCTATCGGCTGAGCGTGGCCTCCAATAAGGTCAGCGCGTTAATCGCCAAAGCTTATGAAGCACGCTTTGGCCTGACCATCCCGCAATGGCGCTTGCTTGCCATACTCTCAGAGGGGCAACCCCTGTCGCAACAAAATCTTGTCAGCCGCACCGCGATGGACAAAGTGACCGTGAGCCGTGGCGCGCAAGCTTTGATCACGCGCGGCCTCGTCCAGTCCAAGCCAAGCGAGAGAGATCGCCGCGCCGTGGAATTAAGTCTGACAACAGCCGGTGTCTCCATCGTACAAGATGTCGCGCCCGTCGCACTCGCCTTTGAAAAATCCCTGATCGAGGCCATTGGCGGGCCAGCCGCTGAACGCCTCGAAGCCATGCTACGCAAGCTGGAAGAGCAAGCGGAAAAATTGGCAAAATAAGCGCCCAACCATCTTGGCAATTAGTAACAAATGAAACTATAATGGGGCTAAACATGGTTGGAGCACCCGATGACGGACTTGTTTGAAAACCCACTTGGTACCGATGGCTTTGAGTTTGTTGAATTCACAAGCCCAGACCCAGACTCACTGGCGACCTATTTTCGCCAATTGGGCTTTACGGCGGTTTCCAAGCACCGCTCGAAGAATGTGATTCGATTCAAACAAGGCGGCATCAACTTCATTCTAAACATGGAGCCAGTCGGCCAAGCGGCCGAGTTTCGCGAACAACGCGGCCCGTCGGCAAACGCGATGGCGTTCCGGGTCAAGGATGCCGCTCACGCCTTTCGGGAAGCCATCGCACGCGGCGCAGAAGCCGTCGATAGCCCCATCGGACCCATGGAATTGGATATACCAGCCATTAAGGGCATTGGTGGAGCCTTCATCTATTTGGTTGATCGCTATGACGCGCAAAGCATTTATGATGTCGACTTTAAGCCTATTCCCGGTGCTGCCGAAGAAGAAGCAATCAATTCGACAGGTCTAACTTATCTCGACCACCTGACCCACAATGTGTTCCGTGGCAAAATGGATGTCTGGGCAGACTATTATGAGCGCATCTTCAACTTCCGCGAGATCCGCTATTTCGACATTGAGGGTAAAGTATCCGGCCTGTTCTCG
>CALRLV020000306.1:0-3923 GCA_943368895.1 Ferrovibrio terrae | reverse complement strand
GCAATCTCAGGCGTATGGCATATTAAGGATCGTTGGAAAACAACTGTGAGAGAAGCATCAACCTTGGGATAAAATGCTTCACAAGACACCCAGTCTTCATTGCCAACTGGGTCTTCAGCTTGTGAAACATCGCAGCGCCACAGTTTTTCGGGAGCGGCAAAAAATGTGGTTGTTGGATTGCCTATGCTATAGCGATCCAACTCTTGATAAAAAGGCCAAGACCCGCTTTGAGTGCGAATGCTATAATTGGAAAAGACCGGTGGCGGAAGACCTTGCGGGATAAAATAGTTTCTCCATTTCCGCGCCTGCTCTAAGTTTCGCGAGGGGCTGCCAATAGACATCACAATTCCAACTCGCGAGCCCGGCACTAAAACAACATCAGTTAGATCAGACAAGCCGAGATCTGTTGTGTTTGCGAGAAACTTCAAGCTAACACCCGCATCCATAGCCACGACAAGGCCTGGAACTCTATACTGTTTCCACGGGCCGATTGCCTCCACTTCTTCTAAAGTTTCCCAATCGCCTCTAGCAACTACGTTATCTTCAATTTTTTCTACGAGAGCCTTCATAGACACCATGTTAAAGTTCTCGCTTGGGCTCCAGCCTAACTTTCCAACACATGCCTTCAAAGTGTAAACTGGCAAATCATTTTCGGAATTTTGCGTTTCTGCACATGAGCTTAACAATAGTAACACTGGGAGACACACGCGGCCCCACTTCAGAATTTGGAATGGATCTTGAGGATCAAATTCGTTATTCATCATCACCGCTCCTTCCCCGCCCCCAGGGCGGCTCTTGAAAATCGGGAGCGCACAACATCAGTCGCCCGCCAATCCCAAAGAGCGACTTCCATTCTCGCGGCGGTACGACACGATAGGGCAGAAGACTGCTGGTGAGCTGCGGCCAGAATATCAAAGTGTTTTCTACGCTCTGGTACCAAAGTCTGGAACTCCATACGAGTGTACAGTGGCCACCTTAGGCCCCGCTCTCATCGGTTAAAATATGTACCGCACGGCGGTGAAATATAGACTACTGAAAAATTACGCTTTACGACAAGACTCACCCTATGATGGCTGTCGCGTCTGTCAATCCTAATTCCGTCATTCGTAAAAATTTCACACTAGGGTTATCTTAACTGGGTTCAGAAGTCTCCATGAGTTGTTCAATCTCAAGAACCCGAAGCTCAAGGATGCCCGGGTCCGGCAAGCTTTGTCGCTCGCGATTGATAGAGACCTAATCGCCAGCAAGATTATTGGGGGTGCCAGCAAGCCCGCGCACAGCATCATCCCGCCCGATACTTTAGGCTACACGGGCGGCCCGGTTACAGGCATGTTAGAGGCGGACTTGGCAACGAGGCTCGCCTCTGCCCGTGCCCTTTTGACCGCTGCTGGCTATGGGCCGAATAAGCCTCTGACACTGACTTTATCGCACGTCACCAATGGTGACACGCCGCGCTACGTGCCCATCCTGCAGAACACGTGGCAACAGATTGCCCCTTGGGTGAAGATTGAGCTCTTGGGCCAAGATGGACAAATCCATTATTCACAAGTTCAGCGTGGCGATTTCGAACTCGCCAATATGGGCTGGTATGCCGATTATGACGATGCGAAGTCCTTCCTCTACATCTTGGAATCTCGCAGCGCCGAGATGAATTCGGGTCGCTATGAAAATCCAATCTATGACGCACTCTTAGCCAAGGCCAATCAAGAGCGGGATGAGGCCGTGCGCGCTAAACTTCTGCGCGATGCCGAAGAGATTGCGGTCAAGGATGCAGCCCTTGCACCGGTGTTTTTTGATACGGGTCGGTCCCTGGTCAATCCGCGCGTAACGGGCTGGATCGACAATAAACTCAATACCCACCGTACCCGCTGGCTGTGCACAAAGGAAGCAGACGGCAAGCTCAAAGCGACGACGCCCTAGCCCGCATCATCCAAACAGTTTCAAGAACTTCACCAATTTTCGGGTGCGGTCTGAGAAAAGCGTTGGCGTGAAATAAGCACCTGCAGCGCGTTTGACGATTTCGCTGCGCGTTGGATAGGGCGAGATCAGGCTGGTAATCGCCCCCACACCCTTCTTATTAGCTATGGCCAGACCAACAAGCTGGATAGCTTCTCCTGCACCTTCACCGACCACGGTGGCACCCAGAATTTTGCCGCCCTTGCCGATGACCAGCTTACAGAAGCCTTCAGTGGACCGCTCGGTCTGGGCACGGTCATTATCTTCAAACTCGGCCTTAGTGACAGTTACTTCGCTGCCGAATTGGTCCCGCGCTTGGGCTTCCGTCAGGCCGATCTTGGCCACTTCCGGGTCACAATAGGCCACGGCCGGCAAGTAGGGCACTACGGCAGTTGCTGGGGCCTTAAATACCGCATTGCGGATAAAGACGCTTGCGTGAAAGCCTGCTGCATGGGTCAGTTGTTCTTTCCCTGCAACATCGCCAATCGCCCAGACGCGCGGATTAGACACGCTGCGCAACCGATCATCTGTCGCAACGCCTTTGCGGCTATAGGTGACATTGGCTTTATCGAGCCCAATAGTCTCAACCCGCGCAGCACGGCCGACGGCAACCAGCAGGCGCTCTGCTTTTAAAACCCGACCATCTTCCAACGTGACCGAAACTTCGGCATGATCGCCAGAGACTGCGACCGCTTTGACGCCTTCTTGGACCGAAACGCCGTCTGCCATCAGGCTGGTGCGCACGACTTCCACCGCTTCAGGCTCTTGCGGACCCATAATGGTCATGGCCTCAACAATGGTAACTTGCGTGCCCAATCGGGCAAAGGCTTGACCGAGTTCGACCCCGATCACGCCGCCACCTAGAACGATCAAGCTCTTGGGCTGCGTTGCTTGGGCGAAGACAGTCTCATTGGTTAAAAATGGCGTCTCGGAGAGACCGGGGATAGGCGGCACAAAGGCAGTTGCACCCGTGGCGACGACAAACTTTTGCGCGGTCACAATGGCCGACGAGCTTTGGACTGTACGCGGGTCGATGAAGACCGCATGTTCGCGAAAGACGATGCAGCCCAAGCCTTCAAAGCGCTCTTGGCTATCGATGGGGGCGATGGTCTCAATCACGCCGTCAATATGGCCACGCAGCTGGTTCCAATCCACGACGGCTTTCGTATTCTCAATGCCATAACGGCTGGCATGCTGCATCGAATGGGCAGTTTTGGCGGCAGCGATCAGGGCCTTGGAGGGAACGCAGCCCGTATTAAGGCAATCGCCGCCCATCTCGCCTTCTTCATAAAGGACAACAGAAAGCCCAAGTTGGGCCGCACCAGCCGCTACCGACAGGCCTGCAGCACCCGCCCCGATGACGCAAATATCGACGTTGAGTTCTTGCCGGCTCATACTTTTTTCCGTCTCGATTGGACAAATTTCCACGCGCTAGGCAGCAGCGCCAAGACTGCCAATCCCACCAGGGGCCCCATCACTTCGGGGTTATAAATGATCTTCAGGTCCGGGGTCTGCCCTTGTGAAATCAAATGCTCAATCCCATTGCCCAACGAGGCATAGACATAGCAACCGGGCAGGATGCCAATGGCTGTGGCCAACACAAAGGTGCGCAGCGGCACACCCAAAAAGCCTGCCGCGAGATTGATACCAAAAAACGGCGCGATGGGCAGAAGCCGCAGCGTCAACAAATAGCCGAAGGCATTTTCCTGAAAGCCTTTTTCCAGCCTGTCGATAAAGCCGCCAGCACGGGCGCGTAGGCCCCCGCCCAAGGCGGACTGAGTGGCCATAAACAAGATCGTGCCGCCGATCGTGGCAGAGGTTGAAGCAATGGCTGTTGCGAAAATCGGTCCGAAAATGGGGCCAAACATCGGCCCAAACAGAAAGCCGCCCGCAATTGTAATCCAGATCGCACCGGGTAGAGCAATCGTCGTCGCGAAAATATAGATGCCCATATAGCAAGCCACGAC
>CALRLV020000305.1:0-3935 GCA_943368895.1 Ferrovibrio terrae | reverse complement strand
TGATGGCAATATTACCAATGTGCGCGCACAAAATAGGCGCGAAGACTTTATCGACCTCTTGGTCGACGTGGAGGTCGCAGATTCCAAGCATTTGAACGTGATCGCAGCATCCTTGCGGGCTTTGCCTGTTGTCGTTGATGTTAAGCGGTTGCGTGGCTGAGCGGACGGCAAGGAAGTTAGAAATGACAAGCTATTTGGTGACTGGGGTAAACCGCGGCATTGGCCGTGCGTTGGCAGAGGGCTTGCTAGCGCGCGGCCAGACGGTAATTGGCACGACCCGCGACGGACAGGCCCCGTTTGAGCATCCAGACTTCCGCGTTGTCGCTTGTGATTTGAACGACACGGCGTCGGTTCGCGCGGCGGCACAAAATGTAGCTGAGAGCATCGACGTCCTGATCCAGAATGCGGGCGTATTTGGCCCCCGTCCTCAGGAATTGGCCGATCTTGAGCCCGATGATTTTTTGGGCGTCCTCAATGCCAATGTGGTTGGACCGTGGCGGGTGTTGCAAGCCTTTCTGCCGCATCTGAAGCGGTCCGGCCAAGGCCGGGTATTGATGATCTCGTCCGGCATGGGCCGCTTTTCTGGTTCATCGGAGGGAGCACCAGCATACCGGGCTTCAAAGGCTGCCTTAAACAAGCTCGTGCAGACATTTGCGCACGATCTTAAGCGCGATGGCATCTCTATCGTGGCGTGTCACCCCGGCTGGGTTCGTACCGATATGGGCGGGGCAGGGGCCGAGATCGACGCTAAGTCCAGTGCTGATGGCCTTATTCAACTTGCCGAAAACTTGCATCTATCTGGCACTGGTCGCTTCATGGACTGGACCGGCAACACGCAGGACTGGTGAAACAAGCTTAGAAAGTGATACATAAGCCTCATGACAAATGACGACGTTCTTTCCACCTTTAAGTCTGCCGGCGGGCTGCTTGAGGGTCATTTCATCCTGACTTCGGGGCGCCATAGCCGCACCTTCTTGCAGAAGGCCTTTGTGTTTATGGACCCACCTGCCACCGAAAAACTCTGCCGCGCCTTGGCCGATAAGATCAAAGAGCGTTGGGGTCAGGTGGATTATGTTGTGTCGCCTGCTGTGGGCGCGGTCATTCCAGGCTATGAGACGGCGCGGCATTTAGGGGCTAAAGCGGTCTATGTGGAGCGCGAAGAGGGCAAGTTCCGCTTGCGTCGCGGCTTTACTTTGCCGGCTGAGGCCCGCGTGGTGATTGTGGAAGACATTGTCTCGACTGGCATTTCGGTCCGCGAGACGTTGGAAGCGATCAAGGATGCACCGTGCGTGATCTTGGGGGCCGCTGTCATTGTGGATCGTAGCGCGGGCCGGGCCGATGTCGGCTGTGAGCTGGTAGCCTTGGCTTCGATTGAAGTTGAGAGCTTTGCGCCCGATGAAATTCCAGATGACCTGAAGGGCATTCCTGCCATTAAGCCCGGCAGCCGGGCCTTGTCGCAAAGTACATCCTCATGAGCCTTGACCATCGCTTGCGGCTTGGGATCAATATTGATCACGTAGCAACGATCCGAAATGCGCGTGGTGGCCCCCATCCCGATCCCTTGCGCGCTGCCCATATGGCAGCCAAAGCCGGTGCTGACGGGATCACACTTCATCTGCGTGAAGACCGTCGCCATATTCGCGATGAGGACCTTGAGAAGTTTATCGCGCAAGTGGAATTGCCGATCAATCTTGAACTAGCTGCTACCGAAGAGATGCTCGACATCGCGCTTCGTCATCCTACCCACGCCGTCTGCATTGTGCCTGAAAAGCGTGAGGAGCGGACCACGGAGGGCGGCCTGGATGTGGCGCGCTTGCACAATTCGATTGCGCCCATGGTGCGCAAGCTTGCTTCGGCGGGGCGCCGTGTCTCGCTCTTTATCGAGCCCGACCCGATCCAACTGGCGGTCGCAGAGGCAATGGGGGCGCAAGTCGTGGAACTGCATACTGGCGCTTATGCCGAGGCCGCCCTTGATGGCCATGTTGAGGAAGCCCAACAGATTGTCGAGAAGCTAGCAGAGGCGGCCCGAATCGGCACCGCCCGCGGTCTCGAAGTCCATGCAGGCCATGGGCTGACTTTTGACAATGTAAAGCCAATTGCGGCCATCCCGGAGCTGGTTGAATTAAATATTGGTCATTTCATCATAGGTGAAGCAATTTTCATTGGCCTTGATGCCGCCATTGCCCGTATGCGTCTGTTGATGGATGAAGCGCGCGCATGATTGTTGGGATAGGCTCAGACCTCTGTCGGATCGACCGAATAGAGGAGACGTTGGCGCGCTTTGGCAGTCGCTTTGAAGCGCGCTGTTTTTCACCGGGCGAGCAAGCTCGCGCTAATCGCCGCCCGGCTAAGCGAGCCGATACCTATGCCAAGCGTTTTGCCGCGAAAGAAGCCTGCTCTAAAGCGCTGGGGACGGGGATGCGACGCGGTGTGGCTTGGCGTGATATGGAGGTCGTCAATCTGCCAACTGGCAGACCGACTTTGAGTTTGACTGGCGGCGCGCTAAAGCGGTTGCAAGAACTTACTCCACCGGGCTTTGCTGCTGACATTCACTTAAGTCTGACCGACGATCATCCTTATGCCATGGCATTTGTGGTGATTGGCCTGCAGCCCCTTGCAACAAATTGAAAAGAAATCGAATCTTATGGTTGAAACAACAAACTCTCAGGCCGCTTCAAAAAAGACGGTGAAACCAGCGCCAAAGGGTGATAGCCTGATAGAAAGCGTCAAGACCATTGTGATGGCCTTGAGCATCGCGCTGTTTCTGCGGATTTTCTTGTTTCAGCCGTTCAATATTCCCTCTGAATCTATGCGACCTGGTCTATTGGTCGGCGACTATCTTTGGACGTCGAAGTGGGATTATGGCTATAGCAATGCCTCCATTCCCTTTTCGCCGAAAATTCTCAATGGTCGTGTCCTTGGGTCTACGCCCGAACGTGGCGATGTCGTCGTGTTCAAATTGCCCTCAGACCCCCGGCAGGACTACATCAAGCGCTTGATCGGCATGCCGGGCGACCGGATCCAAGTTGTCGGCGGGCAGGTGATTTTGAACGGGACCCCTTTGAAGCAAGAGATGCTGCAGCCCGAAACGATTACGGAGCAAACTGGCAATATTCGCACGGCAACACGCTTCCGCGAAACCTTGCCCAATGGCCGGTCCTATGTGACCTATGACTTTGAAACCAATGGTATGTTTGACGATACCCAAGTCTTTGTGGTGCCAGAAGGCCATTATTTTATGATGGGCGACAATCGCGACAATTCAACCGACAGCCGCGCTGATCCGATTCTCCAATCGGGTGTTGGCTTTGTGCCCGCGGAAAATCTGGTCGGGCGCGGGCGGATTGTGCTGCTCTCGTTTGACGAGACCACCCGTTTCTATCTGCCTTGGACGTGGTTCACTGGTCTGCGGTGGGATCGCCTAGCCGTTCCCATTCGATGACACGAGACGCTAAGCTTCAAGCGCTGCAGGCCAAGATCGGGCATCAATTTTCCGACCGATCCTTGTTGGAGCGCGCTTTGACGCATAAGTCGCGCGGCGATGGTCAGCCAGGCTTTGCCCATAATGAGCGGCTGGAATGGTTGGGCGACCGTGTTTTGGGTTTGATGGCGGCTGAGCGCCTGTTTGAACGCCATGGCCGCGCCGAAGAAGGCGAATTGACGCGCCAGTTCAATGCCATTGTCTCGGGCAAAAACTGCGCGGAAGCAGCGCGCAGCATTGGTATGGCAGAGCTGATGGTTGTGTCGCGCGGCTTTAGTGCCGATGCGGTTGCTGAAAATGATTCTATTCTAGGTGACGCTTTTGAGGCCCTGATGGCGGCGCTCTGGCTAGACGGCGGGCGGCCTGCAATTCAAGGCCTATTCGAGCTGGCTTGGGAGGCTGGACAGCAAGATCCTGCGGACTTGCATCGCAATCCCAAAAGCGCGCTGCAGGA
>CALRLV020000304.1:0-3968 GCA_943368895.1 Ferrovibrio terrae | reverse complement strand
AAAGTGAACATCTTGGGCGATGATTTGTGGAACCTTCCAGAGGTGGGCCGAGAAAGACTGCGTCTAAGCTCAGTCGGTTTTGTGTTCCAAGGCTTCAATCTTTTTCCAGCCTTAAGTGCACGAGAAAATGTGCAAGCGGTGCTCGACGCCATGGGGCTGGCACCACTCGAAGCAAAGGAACGTTCCATCTTTGCTCTTGAACAAGTTGGTTTGGGTGACCAGATCGACTTATTGCCACAACAATTATCGGGTGGCGAGAAACAACGGGTGGCCATTGCTCGGGCCCTCGCCAAGCAGCCAAGAATTTTGTTTGCTGACGAACCGACCTCAGCGCTCGACCGATCAAATGGCGAGCGTGTCACCGAGTTACTCAAGAACGCTGCGCATGCAATGGGCACAGCGGTCCTATGTGTCACCCACGATCCACGCCTTACCGACCACGCCGACCGCCTATTGCGGATCGAAGATGGTCAGATCTCATTGGACAGCCGGATGGCCTCAAGTGCCTCACGGAGTATAACGACATGAATGCATCAAACTACATGCTGGTTCTCATAGCGGCAGCGCTGTTCGCGTCCTGCGCACCACAAGAAGACAAGGTCGATTCAGAAGTTGAAGTGGCTGCTGCCGGGATGGTATCAGCCGTCGCAAAGGGCCGTGTTGATGTCGAAGGGGGCGTGATCGCCATTGCAGCGCCGCGTGATGGCGTCATTACCCAGGTGTTTGTTGTCGACGGGGATCGGGTCGAAAGAGGCCAATTGTTAGCTCTGCAGGACGATCGCGTACCACGTGCCGCACTGGCTGAAGCGATCGCCGCGCGCAACATTCAAGCTGCTAGAATTGAGGGCCTTATTCCGCAGATCGATTCTGCACGTGATGAGGCGCGTCGGTTAAGTGGACGCGGGGGTGCTAGTGCCTCTCGGGCGCGGGTTGCACTTCTTCAGGAACAATTGGCCGCAGCCGAGCGTGAACGCGCCAGATTAGAGGGGGCAGGAAGGCTCGATCCCAATGCAGGGCGGCTTGCTGGCCTTGAGCGACAATTATCCGCCGCTCAGCGCGAAGTAGATCGTCTCGTCGGGTTGGTCGCCCAAGGCGCTGAGCCAAGTCAAGCACTGGACCGTGCCCGGGATGAAAAAGAGAGAATTGAGGCTGAGGTACGTACGCTGCAGGCGGACATCGACAAGTCACGCAGCGAAGCAGGGGATCGTGTTCGGACATTGAGTCGCGAAATCGACGTGTTGCGCGCCGAGATTGCCCGTTCATCTGTGGAAGCCACAGCGCGCGTGGGTGAGTTGCAGGCAGCATTAGCATCGGCGCGGGCTGATCTGCAGGTCGCCGAAGCGCGCTTATTATCAGCGCAGCTGGAAGTCGAGCAAAGGCAGATTCGCGCCCCTGTTGCAGGCGTTATCCTGCGGGCAGCAGCTAGACCCGGTGTTGGAGCCTCGACCTTAAATGTCACCTCGCTTTTTACGCTCGCCCCCAACAACGCCAAAATTGTTCGCAGCGAACTAGAGGAATCCATGGTCGAGGCCGTCAAGGCAGGACAGATCGTGACCGTAAAGGTTGAAAGCAGCAACCGGCCGGAAATCAAAGGGAAAGTTCTGCGTGTCGGACAGGTATTTGGTTCAAGCCGGCGCGATGACGATCCCAACGCACGCGCTGACGACCGTGTCATAGAAGTGGTGACATCACTCGACCAGCAAAACTTAATCATCGGCCAACGGGTTCGTGTCAACTTTCTCCGAGAAGCAAGTCAATGACGTGGAAGACAACACGCCGCGCTGTCTTGGCTTTGGTGCTAACTTCACCACTTGTTCCAAAACTTGCTGATGCAGGACCGGCGGACGATAGCGCAATCACCGCGTCTTTCTGGACCAAGATTGGCGGTAAGGCGTTCGCAGAACAGCTGGCAGTTACCCTGGAAGGTGCGCCCAGCATCCAAGATGCTGCCTTGCGTCAGAGGGCAGCTGCGGCCGCAGCGGGCGAACAGAAGGCTGCGCTATTTCCCCAACTCAGTACTGCCCTGAATGCCAGCGATGATCGCCGTTGGATCCGAGGCTCTGACCCATCAAGTCCAGGGAACAGCACTGCCGCTACAGCCACTGTAAGCTGGGCCCTCGATCTTTGGGGAAAGGCCCGCGATGAGTTGCGGATTGCCCGACTGGAAGCCGATGCCCAGATTGTTGACCTTGAAGGTGCGCGCATTGTCCTTGCCCTTCAACTAGCCGAGGCCGTCGCAAGCCGAAAGCGATCTGAAATACAACTCAATCGTGCAAGAAAAATCTTGGGCATCCAGTTAGAAATCGCCAGAAAAGTATCCGCGCGACATCTTGCCGGACTGGCTTCTGAGGCCGATCTTGCAGACGCCGAGGCAGCCGTGCGATCTGGAGAAATTGCCGTGACCGAAGCGCATCGTGCCGACAGCCAAACGGCATCCTCATTGGTCGCAATCATGGCGGCGGACCCACGAATGGTGCGGCCCGAAGCCATCCAACTCGCGCAAGAACAAGATACCGATCTGCTTGCCGAAGAAGTCACCTATGCGAACCTCTCCTCGCGGCCGGATCTGCGCGCGATTGAGATCCGGCTCAATGCAGCCGGCGTGCGAGTTAACCTTGCCCGACGTGCGCTTTATCCTGATTTATCCGTTTCCCAATCCATTTCGGGGTCGTCCAATCAATTCGAGGCGATGCTTGCTCCGCGAAATTTGGCTACTCAGCTTGCAGGGAGTCTCGCAATGACCGTTTTTGATGGTGGGCGAAGAAAGGCACAACGACGTATCGCAGAGCTTGAATTAGAGCGTTTGGCCGTAACACAGCGCGCGCGATTGTTTGTTGCCGCTGACGAGGTGGTCCGTGCAAGAGCCGGCCTTCGAGCCATTAATGCCCTAATCCCTCAACGTGGTGCGGCACTCGAAGCGCGCCGACGCTCGGTCAATCTTGCCCGTGCCCAAAATAGGGCTGGGAAGCTGAGCACTTTAGAACTCTTGCGACTTGAAGAGGTTCTACAAAACGAAGAAGCAGAAGTGCTTGCCCTGCCAGCGGACCAATTTTTGGCCTCAGCAACCCTCCTTGCGGCCCTAGGCGTGGTCCCGTGATCGGGACATCGCGCACATCGCTGAACTGATGATGCTCAAGCTCTCTGACATTCGGGATTCGGGCAAAGGTTGTGTAAGTGACTAAGAGCAAACCAAGACTTCGGCGAACGAAATTGGTGCATTCCTTCCCGAACGCAACCTAGGCTCCGAGTGTAACGCGCCGCGCAGAGCACGTCCGCTTGTTCCACGATTGAGTTAGCCGCGCAGCGGCCGGGTTTCGAAAACGCAAATCAAGCGCTTGACAGCATTCGGATGCAAGTTACGGTGTGACTAACTTGTAAATGGAGGCGGCCGCGATGACCGGAAAGAAATTTAAGACTGCTGCGTTGGCAACGACTGCAATCGCGACAATTTTGGCAGGGACCCAAGCCAATGCGCAGGCTAGTGGCGGTGTTGTCCCAGAGGCATCTAGCGAAGAAGCTGAAGTGGTTATTGTAACCGCAACCCGCCGTGACGAGCGCTTGATTGATGTTCCCGCAGCGGTCACCGCAATTAGTGGTGGCCAGCTCAGCGTTGAAGGCTTGAGCCAGATTCAGGATTATGTCTCAAAAGTTCCAGGCTTTTCACTCCAAACCGAAGGGCGACTTGGGACCCGCCTTATTCTTCGCGGTCAAAACACCGGCGGTAGTGGGGCCTCAGTTGCGACGATGATGGACGATGTTGTCCTCAATACAGCGACAGCAAATTCGTTGGGTTATACAGTGACTGCGAATTTCGAGACATTTGATCTGGAGCGCATTGAAGTTCTGCGCGGGCCGCAGGGGACCCTCTATGGTGCCACGGCACAAGGTGGACTTCTGAAATATGTAACGACCAAGCCTAAACTCGACGCCTTTTCTGGCAAAGTTGAAGTCGGCGGGGAAAACGTTCG
>CALRLV020000303.1:0-3979 GCA_943368895.1 Ferrovibrio terrae | reverse complement strand
AAGAATGAAGATGCCCGCAACTTACCCAATCGCTTAGACGCCTTATTCCAGTCGGCGGGGGACCTACTGGCTCTACCAGGTGGCGAACAGCACACGGGCCATATCGACGTCCAATTCAAGCAGGGCAATCAAGAGTTTGAAGCGAGCGTGCGTTGGGTGCGGTCAATCACAAGTTCGATTGCCATTGCCAGCCTAAAGGATGTCACGGAGTCGCGTCAGCGTGAGCGGGCCTTGTCACAACTTGCCTATAAGGATGTGCTGACGGGTGTTGGAAATCGCACTGCCTTCCAACTGCATCTCCAGTCCTTAACCGAATTCGCCACCAGCCAGCCATTTGCCGTGATGGTCATTGATTTGGATGGGTTTAAGTCGATCAATGATGTACATGGCCACCACGCAGGCGATCAATTATTGCTGGCGATTGCTGGACGGATCAGCAGTTTGTTGCGCCCACAAGATTTCGTGGCACGCATGGGCGGTGACGAATTCACAATCCTCTACCCCAGTGACGACCTCGACGCGGTTAAAGCTTTTACCGATCAGCTTATCCGCACGATCTTAGAACCGGTTGAGATTGAGGTGGGTAGTGTGCGGGTTGGTGCCAGCGTGGGTGTCGCTATGTGTCCAATACACCATTATGACGGTGCAACCGTCGTTAAAATGGCCGACGCCGCCATGTATGTCGCCAAACGTCAAAAGCCCGCCTTCGCCGTACACGGCATGGCCGAACCCGTAGCCCAGCTATATCAGCGCGCCTGACCTTGCATTTGTACGGGTGACTATTCGCCTGATTGCCCGCTAAAATGCTGAGACGAGCGATCTATACAGTCATGGGAATTGGTGCCATCCTTGCATTCATTTGGAGGGCATTGTGATGCAAAGATTGATCGCCGGACTTTTTGGCATCGCTGTCGTTCTGCCGAGTTCGGCCCTGACCCAAGCCACAGATCCTGCTCCGGCTCCGGTGCCGTCCAATGCACAAGGCGATGTGGCAGTAACGATTTATAATAGTGTCTCGCTGGTCCAAGATGTGCGTCAGTTGGCGTTGCCACAAGGCAAGTCACGGCAGGAATTTCCCGATGTTTCGGCCCAAATTCGCCCAGAGACGGTAACACTATCGGGCCAAGGCTTTGGCATCATTGAACAGAATTTTGACTATGACCTATTGTCGCCAACCGCACTGATGGAAAAAGCCGTGGGGCAACAGATCACTTTGCTGCGCACCAATCCGGCAACTGGCGTTGAGACACGCGAGCGGGCATTGGTTCTGGCCGCCAATGGCGGGGTCGTGTTGAAAATCGGCGAACGGATCGAAGTCTTGCGCGATGACGGTCTGCCCGTGCGCGTTATCTTTGACGCCATCCCACCAAATCTACGGGCAAGGCCTACGCTCAGCGTTACTTTGGATGCAAAAAGTGCTGGCACGCGTCCAGTAACGCTCAGCTATCTGACATCTGGCATGAGCTGGAAGTCGGATTATGTCGCTTTGTTTGACGAAGCCGCGAGCAAGATTGATGTGCAAGGCTGGATCACGCTGACAAATGAAACAGGCACAACTTTTACCAATGCGCGCGCCCTATTGGTGGCAGGCGATGTGGCGTCTTTTCAGCAAGCAAATAATAGGCAGTATTCCGGTGACCGTCGCGATATGCCAAGTGGCAATCAAGCCGGAACCGAAGGTGGCGGCGGGGAAGCTTTGGGCGATTTGCGCGCCTATCCCATCGCCGGCCGAACCACAATTGCCAATGCGCAAACTAAGCAAGTCAGCTTCCTAGACGCATCGGGGGTCCCGGCTCGGAAAGGTTATGAGTATCGCAATGACTGGCTTGGCAGTGCGACCCAGGCCGTCAGTGCCAGCTCAATCCTGCGCTTTTCCAATGCCCGCAATGGCGGCATTGGTGCGGCTTTGCCTGCAGGTGTTGTGCGGGTCTATATGCGCGACTCTCGTGGGCAGGCCCAATTCATCGGGGAAAGCAATATTCCACACACCCCTGGCGGCTCGCTCATGGCTTTGCGAACGGGGGACGCCTTTGACGTCAAAGTGCAACCGATCCTAGAATCGCGCACAACAATCACAACCGACGAGTGGGACGTAAACGCCCGGTGGAAAGTCACCAGCCCTGAGGGCGGTACGACCGTAACCACGGTCGAGAAACCCAAAACCTACTACCGTACCCAGATGCGCTACATCGTGACCAATGCGCGTGATGTGCCTGTAACGGTCGATATAGTCCAAGGTGGCTTAAACTCTTGGTGGTGGTGGTCTGATGTGCGCATTCCAAAAGAAAGTATCCTAGGCGTCCAACAAGATGCGGATACACGCCGCTGGGAAGTGCCGGTACCCGCCAATGGCAAAACAGAACTGACCGTCACCTTCCTGACACCTTGGTGAGTGTGATGCGGGCCAGAAGCTTGCTGTTCATGGCTTTGGCGCTCCTGCCCTCACTGGCGGGTGCTGCAGCACCTGTCGTGATTTCAAATGGGCCAAGCCAAGTTGGTGTGACGATATACCGTGATCCCGGCCGCGAGGACGCCCCCATCGAGACCGATGCTCCAACTTCTTTTGCGCTGATCACGGAAACCCGCGAGGTGGATTTACCACCAGGCGAAGTAACGATCCGCTTTGAAGGAGTCGCCGGTGGGATTGCACCGCAAACGGCAATCCTGTTTGGCACCCAACCCCGCGAACGCAATCGCGACACTGCACTTTTGTCGCAAGGTGGCCTTGTCGATGCCTTTACAGGCCAAGCAGTCATCCTTCGCCGCACCAACCCTGCCACGGGCGAAGTAACGCAAGAGCGGGCAACCATTCGCTCTGCCGCCGATCGTATGGTCATCTCGACATCACGAGGGGCTGAGGCCCTCTATTGCACTGACTTAAAACAAACCCTGATCTATCCAAACGCGCCGGCGGCCTTGTCTGCGAAACCTGTCCTGTCCATGACAACCAAGGACCAACCGGGTGGAAAGGTAAAGATTACATTGGCCTATCTCGCCAATGGTTTTGATTGGGATGCCACTTATGTGGCCACCTTGGCACAAGACGGGAAGTCATTGGCGTTGTTTTCATGGTTGACCATGGCCAGTGGCGATGAGACCAGTTTTGTGGACGCAACAACTGCGGCTGTAGCCGGACAGGTCAATCGCTCCGACGAGACATCCGACGATTCAGGCGGGATTGCTCGCGAAGAAGCAGCGAATTTGGATGTCTATGGGCAGTGTTGGCCGTCGGGGACCACGACATCGGGCTTAACGGCACCCCAACTCGTCGCGCCAGCCCCTGTCTCCATGCCGATTATGTCAGACTATTCGGCGATGGAAGTCGTCGTCGTGACCGGGACGCGCCAAAAGGAAGCCCGGCAATTCGCATCCATGGCCGTCACAGCCGTTGCAGAAAAGGTTGGTGATCTTGTCCTCTATAAGATTCCCGTTCCTGTCACCGTTGCAGCACGGTCGCAAAAGCAAGTGGCATTTCTGGCGGATAAAAAGATCAAAGGGGAGGTGATTTATCGCACCCGAGTCGATCCATTCAGCTATCCAGAGGATATCGCGAAGCTCTTCCGCTTCACCAACACCAAGCGTTCTGGCTTGGGTCAGCCAATTCCAGCAGGTCAAGTGATCCTGTATCAGGATGGTGGCTTTGGCCGCCAACTTATTGGCCAATCGTCTACGGAAAACAAAACCATCAATGAGGATGTTGAGCTAATTTTCGGCGAAGCAGAGAATGTAACTTTCGAAGTACATCCCAATTATACAGGCAAAGACAATCGCTTTGTCGTTCGCAATGCTAACCCCTTCCCCATTCGCTTCGAGTTGGAATTTTTAAACGGCTATGATGGCAAATTCGTCAGGCTGCCGACGGGGCTGATTTCCAAGCCGGGCAAGCAGGTTTTGTCTGTCGTAATCCAACCCAATGGCGAGCGGTCAATTAGCTGGGGAGAGGTTGATACGAGGCCGCGGTGACCGAAGTCGCGTGACC
>CALRLV020000302.1:0-3979 GCA_943368895.1 Ferrovibrio terrae | reverse complement strand
CCTTTGAGCCGCAATTGCAGGCAAGCAACGTCGCCCGCCTCAATCACCCCCTGCAAGGTCTTGGCAAATTGGTCCAGTTCTTCAATTTTTGGCGGCGTGATGAGATAGAGTCGCGTTTTTGGACGGTCCGACACGAATGATTGGCTCCTTAAAGGGCGATTGAGCAGAACAGATGACGGACAGATGCCAACATTGTGAGATGCACAACCACCGAGAAACAGGCACATGACGCGCCTTCAACGAATTCAGAGATGTCTATGACCCAAGCCACGCCTCCCGCCAAGCCTGTCCCCAACACCCAGCGCGGTTTCTTAGCTTGGGTTGAGCGGGTGGGGAACCTTCTGCCTGACCCTGTCATGATCTTTGTCTGGTTGATCGGCTTCTTGATGGTGCTGTCGGTAATTGGCTCAGCCCTTGGCTGGTCAGCTTCGCTCCCCTTCTCCGGCGAGAAGCCACCCAGTGGGGCGGTCTTGAAAGATGGGCTCCTGATCTTTGACGCCACCAGCCTGTTCACCGAAGAAAATCTCAAGAAGCTGATCGTCGATATGCCCCGCACCTTAACCAGCTTTGCGCCTTTGGGTGTTGTGTTGGTCGTGATGCTGGGGGCCTCAGTGGCAGAGCGTGCTGGCCTGTTCAGCGCCTTGATCCGCAATAGCCTGCGCGATTTACCGCGCGTCTTTCTAACCCCCGTTGTGTGCTTGATCGGTATGACGAGCCACCATGCATCGGACGCGGGCTATGTGGTTTTCATTCCTTTGTGCGGTCTAGTCTATGCCGCAGCAGGTCGTCATCCGCTGGTTGGGATCGCTGCAGCCTTTGCCGCCGTCTCGGGCGGTTTTGCTGGCAATATCACGCCGGGCCAACTCGACGTGCTTTTGTTCGGCTTCACCCAAGAAGCAGCCCGCATCATTGACCCGACATGGACGATGAACCCCTTGGGCAATTGGTGGTTCATCCTGGCAATTGTTGTGCTGTTCACGCCCATCATCTGGTTCATCACTGACCGCGTGCTAGAGCCTCGTTTAGGTCCTTGGACGGGCAATCCAGATGACGATTTGAAAGCGGAATTGACCAAGTCGGTTGTCACGCCAGAAGAGAAGCGCGGCCTCGCTTGGGCAGGCCTCGCCGCACTTGCCGTTATCGCTGCTTTTGCAGCCTTGGCTCTTTGGCCCGGCTTCACCCCACTGATCGATGAGAGCCAGAAGGGTACGGCTCAATTGCAACCCTTTTACCAAGGCCTGATTGCAGCCTTCACGCTGATCTTCTTGTTAGGTGGCATCGCCTATGGCGTCTCGGTGAAGTCGATCCGCTCCTCGTCTGATGTGGTTACCATGATGAATGAGGGTATTCGGTCGCTGGCCCCCTATATCGTCTTCGCCTTTTTCGCCGCCCATTTCATCGCCATGTTCAGCTGGTCGAACTTAGGGCCGATTGCGGCAATCAACGGCGCGGCAGCCTTGAAGGAATTAAGCTTACCTGCACCTTTCTTGCTCGTCTGCGTCCAAGCCTTCTCGTCCTTCTTAGACCTCTTCATTGGCTCAGCTTCGGCGAAATGGAGTGCGATGGCACCCGTCGTTGTGCCGATGTTCATGCTGTTGGGGATTTCGCCAGAAATGACGACTGCGGCTTATCGGATGGGCGATAGCTATACCAATATCGCGACGCCTTTGATGTCCTATTTCCCGCTCGTTCTCGCCTTCTGTCGACGGTGGGACAAGAATGTCGGCGTCGGTACGCTGCTCTCCATGATGTTGCCGTTTGCTTTGGCCTTCATGGTTGCGGGCATGGCGATGACAGCTGCATGGGTCTATTTCGACTGGCCTTTGGGCCCCGGCGCGTCGGTGCATTACAGCCTGCCCGGGGCCAAATAAGGCCCCGTTCAGCCGCGTTGGAAAGGATAGAAGTCTGAGCCTAGGTGCATGATCTGGGTCAACTCGTCCAAAGCCGTCCGCCCTTCAAGAAGCAGGCTGGGGTCAGCCAAATCGTCTGGCCCCAAAGTCTCGCGATAATGGCGGTCCACCCAAGCGACTAAATCGTCATAGAGCGCCGCATCGAGCACGGCACGCGCGCTGACGGCCTGTAGTTTGGCTTCATCCAGCACAACCCGCAGCCGTAAACAGGCCGGCCCACCGCCATTGCGCATGGACTGACGCACGTCAACGAATTGCACCCGACCGATTGGTCCATTACTGGCCACCAGCTTTTCGAGATAGGCATGGGTGGCCGCATTCTCGCGGCACTCTTCCGGCGCGATCAAGACCAAGCGGTCTTCACCAGGCATCGACAGCAATTGGGTGTTGAACAAATAGGATTTGATCGCGTCCGCCAAGGGCACTTCCGCCTCTTGCACCTCGACAATGGCCACTTCCATCAAGCCATCGCAAGCGCGCTTGATCGCTTCATAGGTGCCCAGCCGATCTTCAAACGCATGCTCGTGGCAGAACAGGACTTGCAGGCTGGCGACCGCCACCACGTCATTATGGAAGGCCCCAGCTTCAATGGCTTTCCGGCTTTGCTGGAGATGCAGGACACGGGTTGGCGCAAGCCCATGGCGACGCGCAATGGCTTCACCGGTTTGCCGGGTCTGGCGGGCCGGGAAGCGGGTTTCCTGTTGGCCAAAGCCATCACGGCCCCAGACAAAAATCTCCACCCCTGCTACTCCATGGCTGGCGCACAGCCGCATGTGGTTGGCGGCCCCCTCGTCGGCAAACAAGGGCTGATAGGGCAGGGCCTTATGAACCGCAAAATGCCTTGTGTCGGCAAAGATCGCCCGCAAACTGCGCTCAGTCTGGCTAGCTTCCAGCGCGCGATGTGGCATGGTCAGAAGGTTCGCTGGGCTAAAATGCAAGCGGCCATCAGCGCAATCGGCTGAAGGCGACACAGTGGCCGCATTGGCCGCCCACATTTGCGCCGAAGACGAGACATTACGCACAAGTGCGGGGTCGGCCTTCCAAGCTTGAGCCAGAATTTCTGCATCAGAGCCCGAAAATCCGATGGCCTTGAGCGTGGGGAGATGTGGGCGCTCATGGGGTGGGAGCAAGCCTTGAACCAAGCCTGCATCGGCCAGTCTTTTGGCTTTCGCCAAGCCTTGAAGCGCGCCTTCCTTCGGGCGGGACACAGCTGTCGCATTGGCTGCAGAGGCCAAATTGCCAGCGCTCAGCCCGCCATAATTGTGGGTTAAGCCAACCAAACCATCGAAATTTGCTTCAAATGCCAAGACGAACCCCTGTGTTGTCACGGGCACGGGCTATAGACATAGGCTTTGGTGTCAAGCCTGTTGTGCCAGCACTCTGGCCTGCGGTGAGCGGTCGCCCCGAACAAGCAGCCAAACCCCAATGACCAAATTACTGAGTAAGGTCACCGCGAAAGCAATGGAGCTTGGGATGTTGGTCTCCGGCCAGCCCAAAGTCACGACTGAACTCGCAAGAACAAGTATAGCACCTAACATCGCGATGGCGGATAGAAGTCGTGGCAAGCTGCGCGCTTGGAACAGGATGAAAAAGCCGATCAAGGTTGCCAAGGCTAGACCAATGGCGCCGAGATCGAAGGCGGCATTGGAGACGTCGCGCAGCAGGCGATGCAACGCCTCCGCACCTGAGGTACCCAGAAGATTAGGCTGTGTCTGATTGTCGACCAAGGCAAAGCGGATCGCCCAAGCCACGGTCGAACTGAGGGCCTCAAACAAGCGCCAGCCCAGAACCAGCCCTGCGCCCAATCGGCTGATGGGCGCAAGCCACAATGCGAATGTGACCGCCAGCCCGACGCTTAACATGCTGGAGACACCATAGCTGAGCAGGGCCAGCCGATAGAGGCCTTCGTTTTGCGCGATCTTGAGGCCCGTTGCCGCAAAGTCGCCAGATACCACAAAACTGCTAGCGATCTGGAAGCCCGCCATATGGGTGAGGGTCACCAGGAGAAGAAGCAGGCCGGTCAGCCGGGCGGGTGTCCAGAATGAAGTGCTTGCGGTCATGGGTTATGC
>CALRLV020000301.1:0-4011 GCA_943368895.1 Ferrovibrio terrae | reverse complement strand
AGTGCAGCACGCCATAAATATAGTCAAAAATCGCCACTTCATCAGGGCGGCCAAGCGTGGGGTGCTCTGCCTTATCCTCAATCTGCTTGCGGATTTTGGGGTCCATATTGACGCGACGGGTTTGGTCTAGGTCTTGTTCGGTGGGGTAGAGGTAGAGGGGGGCGACCCTGACGCCACCGCGTCGGAACAGATTGGCATCCATTGGATTATTGGAACAGATAGCTAAGCACCATTCAATCGGCCCAACAGCCAAACCTTGTCGACCTAAACCCATGAAGAGGTTTTTGTTTGAACTTGAGTGTTGGATCAACTCTGTACGAGGGTAATCCATGAAAACCTCGTCGTGGTAGCACGGCAAGTCATCAAACACACGATAAGAACAAAGCCTAATTGGTTTGTTCCAATCAGACATTGTTTGAATTTTGTCACGCGATTTGGCCAATGACCAATCTCGATTGTCGGAAATTGAATATTTAGCCTTTAGGAAATCGTCCGATAAACTCGAATTGCGCAGGTCCTGTGCTCTTTCGATTATTTCATTTCTTGTTGCAGCTATAGCGAAGTTATCACGATGAGTTTGGAAGCCCATAACTCCAAGTGGCATGAGTTTTTCTGATGAAATGCCTGATTGATAGGCGAGTAACTTTTCTTCGTTTCTATTTACAAAGAGACAAAATTCTTCAGATGGCTGGAAACTCGAAAACTCATCTGAGCTAATTGGCTCATCCCACAACGCCTCATACTTCTCCTTCCTTGTCCCCCACAAATCCCCATGCATCACCTGCGCGAGTTCCTTCTTGGCACCCGCCTTGCCCTGTTTTTTCACGCCGATGATGATCGCCACGCCCTGCATGATATCAAACACATTGGTATCGGGTGATCCATCGGGGCAGACCTCTTTCTTCTTGGAATTGCCGTGCAAATCCAGCACCCAAATCTTGTCAAACGTGTTGAGGAGGTGCCAGCGCATGCCGCGAAAGGTTGGGTTGTCCAGATAGCCGTGATTGGTGATAAAGCCCAAAACGCCTTCGCCATTCTGCGCGATCATATGTTCGGCCAAGCGGATGAATTTCACATAATCATCATTGATCCATTTGGGATTACGCTCTTTCAGTTTTTCCTTGCCGCCGGGTTCTTTCTTATAGGCCTGCATCAGGCCTTCGATCCACTCAAAACCTTTGCCCTTATTGGTGCTCTCGCCCGAATAAGGCGGGTTGCCGATCACGCACATCACCGGCACATTGCGCTTGACCTTATTGGCCTCTGCCGCCTCATCCGACAGCCATTTGGCCATGAAAAGATCGCGCACCTCGCGCACGCCCTTTTCCAAAGTATTGGTCAAATAAACCC
Source organism: Ferrovibrio terrae (assembly GCA_943368895.1). Taxonomy (GTDB): domain Bacteria; phylum Pseudomonadota; class Alphaproteobacteria; order Caulobacterales; family Aquidulcibacteraceae; genus Aquidulcibacter. Next base: position 2,661 of record CALRLV020000301.1, on the reverse strand, counting down.
CCAAGCGCGGCGCTTTGGCGGTGGGCCTATAGTCCATTTTGGTCAGCATCATATCTAGCTTCATGTGGCACATGGCATAGGACGCCATCAAAAGCTCAAACCCGTGCAGGCGCGGGATCAATTCTTCTTCGACATATTTGTTCCATTGCCCCGGTGCGACGTCTTTTACCTTGGGCGCGATTTGCTTGATCACTTCGGCCAAAAACGTGCCTGTGCCCGCTGCCGGATCAAGGATTTGCACGCGGTGCATTTCGCGCTTTTCAATGCGCGGCTTGCCGGTTTTAGGGTCGTCCTGCCCCGTATCCCAATCGACCACGATCTTGCTGGTATCGGCCAAGCCATCGGCCAGCCCAAACTCTGATTTCAAAACATCATCCACCGCCCGCACAATAAAATTGACCACAGGCTCTGGCGTGTACCAAACCCCGCGCGCCTTGCGCTTGGCAGGGTTATATTTGGCAAGAAACGTCTCGTAAAAATGGATGAAGGGGTCGTTGCGCTGGGTGAAGCTGCCAAAGTTTTTGAAGATGACGGGCAGATTGGTCGCTTGGAAAATTTCCGCCAACTCATCAATCGTCCGCGCGATGCCTTCTTCCAGATTTGGCCCTGCAACATACACAAATAATTGCCGCAAGAACGGGTTTGACTTAGGCAACAAGGCCAAGGCTTCGGTGCGGGTAAAGGTCGCCAGAGTCTCGTCATGCAAACGCGCACCAAACAGGCCATAGGCGATGGTTTCAGCATAAAGATCGGCAAAATCAGGCAGGGCTAGATCGTGGATCAATTGATCCTTGAACGCCTGATATTGGCCGGCCAGTTCTGTGCGAAGCTCTGCGTCCTCTTTCAAACTGTTGAACAAAACGTCTTTGATCAAAACCGCCTTGCCCGCCATCAATTCCGCCAATTGCTCTGGCGATGTAACGGTTTGAAGCCGCTCGGCGGCAAAGTCTTTGAGTTGGTTGGCAAGAACCTCGAATTGATCAGGCCGCTCTTGGATGCCGAGCACAAAGTCGGCGATGGAAATCTGGCGAACCCGCTCACCGTTCTTGTAGAAGTCAAAGTCCACACCATTGGTGTAGATCAGGTTTGGCAATGCTTTGGTATAGCGGTTGAATTGTTCCTTGTTGGCATCTTTGAGTTCTTTTGGGTCGATGCCAAATTTCAGGTCTTTCGCCTCGCAGTGGCCGACTGTCAGGGTCGTATCTCCAACTTGACGTAAAAACACAAAGTCAGGTCGACCAACTTTCGTTCCCTTTGGTTCGTTAACGGCTTGAACCTCTTGATTGATCGCATTGAACAAATCTTGAAGCGCAGGGCGAAAGCTATGTTCCGTGGTTTGGCCCGTTGCGTAGACGGCTTTGACGGCATTCAAATAAGTGGCGACAATTTCAGCGTTCATGCAGGCTCTCCAATTGTCCGTAACTTAACCGCGATTGAGCGAACTGCTAGCCCTGAAAGTAGAATCTCCTGCCCATGCTGCAAGGTCGGCGTCCTTCCACAGCATGATGATTCGATGCGGCGGCGACCAATTACAGCTTTACGACCCGCAGAGATGCCCTATCACTTCAGCTTGGTCAGCAGAATCCTCGGGTGCCTCCAACATCGAACGCACCAAGTTCCTGTTCGCCGCCCCAAAGCCCCTTCCAAACCTAGCCAGTTTATGCTATCAACTTGGCCAGATCGGGAGGGCTCCATCGTGCAAGTCAATATATTGGAAGCCAAGAACCGCTTGTCTGAGCTCGTGAAGTCGGCTCAGGCCGGCGAAGAGGTCATAATTGCCAATCGCGGGCAGCCTGTTGTGCGTCTATCGCCCATTGAAGCGGGGGATACGGAAGCGGCTCCGGTCAACAGCGGTGCGGCCCTGTCAGCTTGGTTACAAGCGCGCCCTGTGCGGGGGCCGATGCTGAAGGATGAAGAGATTGAGGCCTATGTCCAACAAAGTCGTGATGCATGGGACTAATTTATCTCGATAGCTGCATCTGCGTCTATGCAATTGAGTCTGCATCGCGGTTTCACGGCAATGTTATCAAGGCACTGGCAAGCCAACCAGAAGCGCAATTTGCGGTCTCGCACCTCGTCATGGCCGAGTGTTTGGTTGGCCCGCTCAAAAGCGGGAATAGCTTTGTCGTTCAAGACTATGAAGCCTTATTCAAACGCGTGGCAATCCTTGACTTAAATGAAGCGGTCTTTCGCCAAGCGGCGCACATCCGCTCGCACGGAAATTTGAAAATGCCCGATGCGTTGCATTTAGCATGCGCCCAATTCCATGGCTGTTCAGCCCTTTGGACAAATGATGAGCGCTTGGCCGAGGCCAGTGGCGGCTTGGCGGAATCGATTGTCGGGGTTCAAGCCAAACGTTAGTCACGGGGCAAGTCGTCTTTACGGCCTCGGACTGCCCAAACCCCCTGCAACTCCCTGTCTCCCCAATGTTGCGAATGCGTCTACCGCATGCTAGACGCCACGCATCACAAAGCAGCTTCGAGACCTGTGGTATCGAATCGCCTGATTTTGTTCCTTTAATCTAATGTGCACGCCCTCGCTCAGTCTGGTAGCTTTGGCGTGTCTTACACGTGAGTAGACCCTTTGAGTGGATCAAATCGCAGCGCCATCAGTGAAGCAGCCCAGCGCTATGGCGCGGCGCTGTTCGACCTGGCGACTGAA
>CALRLV020000300.1:0-4015 GCA_943368895.1 Ferrovibrio terrae | reverse complement strand
GCCGAAAATGTGCAAATGCTCCCATGTTGGGGCCTGCAGCACCCGGTCATTGTAGATCGTTTCATAATCGTGTGGCCAGAAAAATGGGCCAAAGATCGCCAAAAAAGTCAAAGTGCCCAGCACGATCATGCTGCCCACAGCGGCCTTATTGCGGAACAAGCGACGGCGCGCATCATCCCACAGCGAACGGCCTTTGACGGCGGCTTCTAAAAGCTCTGCCTTTTCTTGGGGTGTGGTCAGGAGGGTCACTCGTATTTTACTTTCGGGTCTAAGAGGCCGTACGCAAGATCGGCCAGAAGATTAAGTAGAATGATGAGGCCGGCATAGAGCACAACTACCGCCATCACGACGGGATAATCGCGCTGCAAAGCACTCGTGACGAAGTTTTTGCCGATACCAGGCAATTGGAACACCGTTTCCACCACCACTGAGCCGGTGATCAGGCCTGCGCAGGCAGGGCCCAAGTAAGATACAAGTGGCAGAAGCGCCGCGCGCAGCGCGTGCTTAGCGAGGACTTGTGATTCTGGGAGGCCTTTCGCGCGCGCCGTGCGTACAAAGTTGGAGCGCAAGACTTCAACTGCGCTGGAGCGTACCAAACGGGAGATGATGGCAATTTGGGCTAGAGACAGGGTAACCACAGGCAAAAGCAAGGTCTCAAATGTCATCTTGCCCAAATCGAGACCAGCCGTCGGCAGCCAGCCAAGATAGACGCCAAACACTAAGGATAGGATGGGCCCAGTCACCAATGACGGAATACAAATGCCGGCCATGGCGATGGCCATGATGGAATAGTCCGGCAGGCTATTCTGCTTTAGAGCGGCAAACAGTCCCATTGGCACGCCGACAAAAGTCGCCAACAGCAAAGCTGCCAAACCAATTGTCATGGAGACGGGGAAGCCCGAACCAATGATCTCGCTGACCGTTTGGTCCTTGTAAATCAAAGAAGGGCCTAAATCGAAGGTCACAAGCCCCTTCAGATAGTCCAGAAACTGGATATAAAGCGGCTTGTCAAACCCATAAAAAGACATGAGTTGGGCGCGAATTTCAGGCGATAGTGCGCGCTCGGTATCGAATGGGCTGCCAGGTGCCAAACGCATCATGAAAAAAGCCACTGCTATGATGACCAGCATGGTGGGAATAGCCACCATCAGGCGTCGCATCGTATAGGCTAGCATGCGTTTTTGGTCCTTTTAGCACTTTGTCGGACCGGCCAGTAGCGGCGTGCGACCCGTCGCACAGCAATTGATGATGGTTGCCAGATTGTCAACGGATCATGCCAGCATCGGCCATGACAAGAGCTTGATTGGCAACGAAACTCCGCTGGCAAATTTCCATGCCGTTTTTCACGCCACCTTTGCTGGACGCTGCGCTGGGGTTCGGTTAATGGCTTTAATAGAGGAGAAAAACATGAGCCCCTTTCGCACAATCACCCCCAATTTCTCCGCCTCGCCGCAAATCAGCGTGGCAGACGTTGCCCAAGCCGTGCGCGATGGATTTACCGCCGTGATCTGCAACCGGCCAGACAACGAAGATATGGGCCAAGTTAGCGCGCAAGAGATTGCCAAGGCTTGTGCAGATAATGGGCTCAGCTTCACCCATATCCCGATCTCGGGCGGGATTCCGGAAGAGGCTGTACCACTGATGCGCGAGGCACTCGCCGCCAGTAGCGGGCCAGTCCTTGCCTATTGCCGCAGTGGCACACGATCAACCAATCTTTGGGCCTTGGCAGAGGCCAGCGCAGGTGGCAACCCGGAAGAACTCGTCGAAGCCGGCGCACGCGGCGGCTATGATTTACGCGGGTTGATGCCGCTCCTGCGGTCGCTCTCACAAGCCCACTAAGCGGGTATTTCACCCCAGCTGCTGTCCAAAAGAACGGCACCGTAACCGCCGTCACGGCATCGTCGTATCTTCATGCCAAGACCCTGTCACAATTTGAAGGGATGGTTACGTGTATGCAGTCGAATCGCTTAAGGCTGATCCCCATTCAACCCGAGCCCCATCACCATCTACCAAAGGCCTGTTTGCTTTGACGAATCTCTTGCGCGATTTTGAGTGGAGTTGGACCGGTGTAACCGTGCGCAAAACTGGGGCGCGCGTGCCGTTTGATGCCGCGCATTTGAGTGAGATTTTTCACTGGTGCGTCTATTTCATCCGCGTTGTGCTCAGCCCCCGCCCGAAAGATGGGCCATTGATCGGCTTTGCGCCGGACCCTGCCCGACCTTGGTATCTGATTTGGCCCAGCCTGTTTCTAACCGGAGGCCGTGCTGCAGAGCCAGGCGAGACGCCGCATGTCTGGATGCATTTTGAAGATCGCACGCACAGCGAGCCTATGTCCCTGCCTCATGATGGCGTGCCACGGTGGAACTTCGATGCCCATGATTTAAGCAAATCACGCGTCGCGGCTGCCTTCGAGGAAGCCTTTGGCTATAGCCTAGCACTGGACCCGCGCGAGCATGAGGGATCCGCCGTTGAAAAGGGCGAGGCCAATGGCATTCATGATGGCCGTATCGTGACCCTCCCGTGCGAGCCCAAGCCCGGCAAAGTCTATCAAAAGCTGATTGATAATCGCGGCGATGATGGCTTGATGGAAGACCTGCGCACCCCCACCGTCGGCGGCGTGCCCGCTCTCGTCTATATCAAACGACGGCCAGAGCAGGTGCGCTTTTCCAACGATAACACCCAATGCTGGCTCCGTAGCGTTGATGAGATATTCTCACGGGAAGAGATCGCTTCGATCACGCGCTTTTGCCAAATCCTGAAACTTGATTGGGGTGGACTGGATATCTTACGCGACCGGAGCAGCGGTTTGATCTATATTGTCGATGCAAATCGTACAGACATGGGCCCGCCAATCGCGTTACCCTTATCAGATAAACTAAAAAGCACTTATATTCTGGCGTCTGCCCTAAAAGTAAGTTGCGAGAAAGTCCGGCTGCGCGCTGGTGGAGGCATATAATGGCTGTTGCGATTCCTTTTGTCCGCGACATCAAATTTGAGTATGGCCGCGTGGAGCAGGTCAGCCCGCTGATCCGTCGGGTGATAGCTAATAATCCTGGACCATTCACCTTCACCGGCACCGGTGTCTATATCATTGGCCATGGCGATGTGTGTGTCATTGATCCAGGCCCGGATTTAGCCGACCACTTCGAAGCCCTGAAACAAGCGTTAGAAGGTGAGACGGTCAGCCACGTCCTGGTCACCCATTCGCACATGGACCACAGCCCTCTGGCCCACCCATTGGCGCGTTGGGCGGGTTGTTCGGTGCTGGCATCTGGCGAAGTCGCCCAACCTACCGAGTCGGAAGTTCGCCTCGAAGCAGGTGATGACACCCGCTTTCGGCCCGATTCTGCGCTGCATGATGGCACGTTGATCGAAGGCGATGGCTGGACAATCGAAGCGATTGCCACGCCGGGTCATACTTCTGGCCACATGTGCTATGCCTTGCAGGAAGAAAACTGCTTGTTCTCTGGCGACCACATTATGGGCTGGTCGACGACGGTAATCAGCCCACCGGACGGCGATATGGATGCCTATCTGACCAGCCTAGACAAAATTGCCGCGCGTGAGTTTGCCACAATCTGGCCAACCCATGGCCCCCCCATCCTAGACCCTGCCCCCTTTGTGGCTGCGTATCGTGACCACCGTTTGGATCGGGAAGACCAAATTCTTGCCTGCTTGGCTTCAGGCCATGATAAAGTGAAAGACATGGTGCCGGTGATGTATGCAGCAGTTGATCAACGATTGTGGCCCGCTGCCTGCCACTCGGTGATGGCGCATATGAGTCGGCTGGTGAAGATTGGCCGTGTTCGCTGCGACGGCGAGCCCACAATGGACGCAAGTTTTCAATTAGCCTGATTGGCTTAGAAATTGGGAACTGTGCGCTTTTCGCCATTGGGATGGACGATCACCAAGGTCTGACGCTCATACTCCAAATTGGCTTGAAGTTCGCGTAACTGTTCTTCTTCACCGGCCAAGATATTGGTATAGCGCCATTTTGTGCCATCGTGAAAAACCA
>CALRLV020000299.1:0-4030 GCA_943368895.1 Ferrovibrio terrae | reverse complement strand
TGTGGCGGTTGCCAGTGGTCTATGTGATTGAGAACAATCAATATGCCATGGGCACCAGTGTGGCGCGCGCGTCTGCGGAAACTGAATTGTTCAAGCGTGGCATCAGCTTTGAAATTGTCGGCGAAGAAGTGGACGGTATGGACGTCTTGGCTGTGCGCAAAGCAGCTGAGCGTGCGCTAGAGCATGCGCGATCCGGCAAAGGTCCATTCCTGTTGGAAATGAAGACCTATCGCTATCGTGGCCATTCCATGTCCGATCCGGCTAAATATCGCCCTAAAGATGAGCCAAAGCAGGTGCGCGATACCCGCGACCCCATTGAGCACATGCGCCACTATGGTCTGGAAAATGGGCTGTTTACTGAAGAAGACCTGAAGACGATCGACCGGGACGTGAAAGAAATTGTAGCCGATGCGGCTGATTTCGCTCAAACAAGCCCCGAGCCCGACCCTTCGGAGTTGATGCGTCACATTTACGTTGAGGCCTAAGCCAAAAGGCAGGCCCCTTGTGGGAGAAAACAAGATGAAAGCCATGAAAACAACGCTCATCGCCACCGCTGCAATTGGTCTCGTGGCAGCAATTGGAAGCCAATTCGGTGGCGTACCAGCCTTCGCCCAATCGGCGGCACCAGCTGCAGCACCGGCCGCTAGCAACATTCCCGTGCATCCAGGAAACTTTAGCGGTGGCAAGGTCGATAGCCTTGCCTATACGCCCAGCTGCCCAGCTTTCAAATTCGACATGGATGCCGCTGCGATCCAGGAAAGCACCAGCCGGACCTATGTCGAAGGTGAAAAGCGTCGCTTTGAAGCGGTCCGCGAGAAGTGGGACGCCTATGAAGACTGCTTGATTGAAAACGCACGGCGCGACATTGACGTCATCCGCATCAATTTGGGTGAGTATTTGTCCACGACGGCCAATGAAGAAGCCAAAGCCTTTAACGCCATGAATACGGCGGCTACCGCCAATATTGAGCGGATCGGCAAATTGCCTGCGCCAAAAGCTCCCAAGAAAAAGGGTGAAGTGGCTGCTGTTGAAGCCCCACAAGCGGCTTTGTCGGCTTGGACTGAGCCAAAGGGGCGCTTTATCGGCACGCTGACCGGTTCGGCAGCGCAACCCCTATATGTTTCCTCTTGCCCATCCGCCACCGGGACATTGACGGCAGAAGCTTTTGTCACCGCCAATAGCCGCACTGGTTTCAATGCGCTGTTGGACGAGTTGCGCGCTATGCCAGACCGCATCAACCAAGTGCGCACCTGCCGTCAGGAAAACGGTCAGGAAGATTATGAAGTCATCCAAAAAGTTGTCCAGGATGGCGTGAATGTGGTGTTCCAGCCCAGCAAGGTGGCTTTTGAAAAGGAATATGCGGCAGTTCGTTTCCAATTGAACGAGCATCAAAAGCCAGGTGGTTTGTTGGCTCCTCCAGAAATGGGGCGTGCACCAGCCAAAAAAGCACCGCCTGCTAAGGCACCTGCAGGCAAAGCGAAGAAGAAGTAAGCGACCCGTTTTGGGTTTTTAAAATCAACGGCGCGTTGTTGCCGATGTTACACAAGATGAAGAGGACGGGCCTGCCACAAGCAGGCCCTGCCTAATCCAACCAAAATGGAGCCTGCCTTGTCGATTGAAATCCTCATGCCCGCACTCTCTCCAACGATGGAGGAAGGCACTTTGGCCAAATGGCTGGTGCAGGTCGGTGACACGGTCAAATCAGGTGACGTAATTGCCGAAATTGAAACCGATAAGGCCACGATGGAAGTTGAAACCATCGATGAAGGCGTCGTGGAAGCTTTGTTGGTTGCCGCCGGCAGTCAGGGCGTGAAGGTCAATACGCCGATAGCACGCATTTCGAGTGAGGATGAAGTCGCTGCGCCAAGCCCGGCTCCCGCTCCAGTGGCAGCAGCAGCGCCGGCACCGGCACCTGTGCTGGCGTCCGCCCCAGTGACAGCGGCGGCCCCTGTTGTTTTGGCAGATCCTGAAATTCCCGCCGGTACCGCTATGGTCAAAGTTACCTTGCGCGACGCACTGCGCGATGCCATGGCAGAAGAAATGCGCCGCGATCCAGACGTCTTCCTGATGGGCGAAGAAGTAGGCCAATATCAAGGTGCCTATAAGGTCAGCCGGGGCCTTCTTGAAGAATTTGGCGACCGGCGTGTGATCGACACCCCAATCACAGAGCATGGCTTCGCCGGCATGGGCGTGGGGGCTGCGATGGCAGGCCTCAAGCCAATTGTAGAGTTCATGACGATGAACTTTGCGATGCAAGCCATTGACCATATTATCAATTCGGCCGCTAAAGTGCATTATATGTCTGGCGGCCAAATCAGTGCGCCCATCGTTTTCCGGGGGCCGAATGGTGCGGCCTCACGCGTGGGTGCCCAGCACAGCCATGATTATTCAAGCTGGTACGGCAATGTCCCGGGCTTAAAGGTGATCGCGCCTTATGATGCTGCCGATGCCAAGGGCCTGTTGAAAGCTGCTATTCGCGACCCAAACCCTGTGGTCTTCTTAGAGCATGAGCTTCTGTATGGCATTGAGTTTGATGTGCCCGAAGGCGATGACTGGGTTGTGCCAATCGGTAAGGCGAAAGTGCGTCGTGAAGGCACAGACCTCACCATTACAGCCCATTCGCGCATGGTAGGCTTTGCGCTGCAAGCCGCTGAAGAATTGGCCGCTTTAGGCATCTCAGCCGAAGTGATCGATCTACGCACCCTGCGCCCGCTGGATACCGAAACCATCATCGCTTCGGTCAAAAAGACCAATCGCTTGGTTACGGCCGAAGAAGGTTGGGGCCCGATGGGCGTTGGCGCAGAAGTGATTGCCTGTGTAATTGATGGCGCTTTTGACTGGCTGGATGCACCTCCTATGCGGGTCCACCAGAAAGATACGCCGCTGCCTTATGCGGCCAATCTTGAGAAACTATCCTTGCCGAATGCGGCAGATATCGTCGCGGCCGCACGCGCCGTCACCAATCGCTGAGGAATTTGCCCATGGCTATCGACATTTTGATGCCCGCTTTGTCCCCGACGATGGAAGAGGGCGTGCTGGCAAAATGGCATGTTAAAGTCGGCGACGTGTTGAAGTCTGGCGACGTGATGTGCGAGATCGAGACCGACAAAGCGACGATGGAAGTCGAAGCAGTCGATGAAGGCAAAGTGCTGGAGATTTTGGTTGCCGAAGGCAGCCAAGGCGTAAAGGTCAATGCCGTGATTGCGCGCATTGAAGGCGAGGGCGATGCCCCGTCAGTTGCGCCTGCCTCACCCGCGCCAGCACCAATTGCTGCCGCGCCTGCACCAACTCCTGCACCTGCCGCTGTGCCTGCGCCAGCCGCACCTCCGATAAATGAAGGTAGCCGCATCATGGCGTCACCTTTGGCCAAGCGCATTGCCGAAGCGGCTGGCATCAATTTGGCCCAAGTTACCGGCACTGGCCCGCATGGCCGGATCGTCAAAGCGGATGTGGAAGCCGCCCGCGGGCAAGCGCCCCAGCCGGCCGCTAGCGCCACATCAGCAGCACCCGCCGCAGCCCCCATGGCTGCGCCTGCGCCTGCGCCAGCAGCGACGGCTGCACGCGCACCCAGCCCCTTGCCCTATGCCGAGGGTACTTATGATGTTGTGCCCTTAGATGGGATGCGCCGGACAATTGCACGGCGGATGACCGAAAGCTTCCGCGATGTGCCGCACTTCCCGCTCAATATTGATCTGGAAATCGACAAATTGTTGGAATTGCGCAAGCAGCTCAATCAAGTTGGTGCCGCCCAAAACGCCAAAGTGTCGGTCAATGATCTGGTCATTAAGGCTGCGGCTTTGGCCTGTAAGCGCGTGCCAGCGGCCAATGCGTCCTATACGCCCGATGGGATTTTGATCCATCATCATGCAGACATTGCTGTAGCTGTGGCCATTGATGGCGGCTTGATCACGCCGGTGATCCGCAAAGCCGAAACCAAGGGCCTTGCTGCCATTTCAGATGAGATGAAGAGCCTGGCTGATAAGGCGCGCAACCGGAAACTCATGCCAGAAGATTATGCGGGTGGCACCTT
>CALRLV020000298.1:0-4037 GCA_943368895.1 Ferrovibrio terrae | reverse complement strand
TTAGGATGCCATAAACTCTTTGAGCGCGGTGACGGTGAGGCGATTTGGCTCTTCAAGGCCGATTGAAATGCGCAAATAGGCGTCTAACCCATAGGCACGGACCGCGCGCACAATAACGCCGCGCGACCGCAAATAAGCATCGGCGGCTTCCGACGTCTTTCCAGCATCGCTTGGGAATTTCACCAGAATGAAATTACCCACACTTGGGGTCACTTCGAGGCCCAAAGCACGAATCTCATGGGTCAAATAGGCCAGCCAATGTGCATTAAAGGCGACGCTTTGGTTGGCAAAATCTTGGTCGAGCATGGCGGCCTCGGCTGCTGCAAGGCCTGGTGCGCTGATATTGAACGGCCCACGCACGCGGTTCAAAGCATCAATCACGACTTGCGGACCATAGCACCAACCGACGCGGGCAGCAGCAAGGCCGTGGATTTTGGAGAAGGTGCGCGTCATCAGCACATTACCCGCTTCCCCAGCCAGTTCGAGACCCGACGAATAATCATTGGTCTGCACATATTCGCTATAGGCCGCATCAAGAACCAAAAGCACATTGTCGGGCAGGCCTGCATGCAGGCGCTTGATTTCTGAATAAGGCAGGTACGTGCCGGTCGGATTATTAGGATTGGCCAGAAAGACAATCTTGGTCTTAGGCGTCACACAGGCCAAAAGCGCATCAACATCAGCGGTCAAATTGGTCTCGGGTGCAGAGATACACACGGCACCGGCCTGCTGTGCGGTTAGTCGATAAACCAAGAAACCATGCGCGGACTGCACAATTTCATCGCCTTGGTCGAGGAAAGCCCGACCCAAAAGCTGGAAAATTTCGTCAGAGCCATTGCCACACATGATGCGGCCAGCATCGAGGCCGTAACGACCAGCGATCGCATTGCGCAGACCATGGTGGTCGCCGTCCGGATAAGTGGCCAAGTCTTCCGAAGCAGCTTGGTAAGCGCGCTTAGCGGCTGGGCTGCAGCCCAGAGGGTTTTCGTTGGACGACAACTTCCAAGGGTTTTCAATCCCCGGGATCTTTGCTTCACCGCCCTTATACGGGACGATATCGAGAATTCCGGGTAGGGGCGCGACTGACATTCTCATAGCCTTTATCAGGTGATCTTCTGCTGCGTGGGCATGACCTTATGACCCGTTTTGGTCAAGGGGGCATTGTGTGCAGTTTTCTTCGCCCGGAGTGTCCCATTTTAAGTCACCCTTTACATCCTGCGTGTAGAAGGAGCGGTGAACAGACGCAGAAGCATCAAATCTCGGTTTGAGTTTTAGGCGTCATGACCGGGAAAACCCGGCAACAAAGAATTTGGTGGGTATTATGAGTAAGACTGTCCTAATCGTTGATGACGATCCGTCGCAGCGTCGCCTGTTACAGGGTGCCGTTGAGCGTCAAGGCTTCGCAACTCGGACCGCAGAAGACGGCGCACAAGCCATCGCGCAAGCCATGGACCCAGCTGTTGATGTCGTCCTCTTGGACCTCATCATGCCGGGTGTTTCCGGTATGGAAGCACTGGCTGCGATCCGCGCGAAACGCGATGATTTGCCTGTTGTCGTTCTCACCGCTTCGGGCGGCATCGACACCGTTGTAAAGGCCATGCAGGCTGGTGCAACGGACTTCTTCGTCAAGCCCGCTAGTCCTGAGCGTGTTATGGTGTCCATCCGCAACGCATTAAAGGTTGGCGAATTGTCGGGTGAAGTAAAGCGCCTCAAGAAAAAAGCCTCTGGCACTTTCACCTTCGGTGATATGGTTGCTGGCGCTTCGGCGATGCGCCAAGTAATCCGCCTGGGTCAGCGCGCCGCCACGTCCAACATCCCTGTCTTGATTTTGGGCGAGAGTGGTGTGGGTAAAGAGGTTATTGCGCGCGCTATCCATGGCGAGAGCGAGCGCTCGGGCCGCCCCATCATCGCGGTAAACTGCGGTGCGATCCCTGAAAATCTCGTTGAAAGCATATTGTTCGGCCACGAAAAAGGTGCCTTCACCGGCGCGCATGATCGTCACTTGGGTAAGTTCCAAGAGGCTGACGGCGGCACTTTATTCCTCGACGAAGTCGGCGAATTGCCGCTCGATATTCAGGTCAAGTTGCTGCGCGCCTTACAAGAGAGCGAAGTCGATCCTGTGGGCTCAAAGCGGCCTGTGAAGGTGGACGTGCGCATTGTCGCCGCTACCAACAAGGACTTGGCTAAGCTGGTTGCCGAAGGTCGTTTCCGCGAAGACCTCTATTACCGCCTAAACGTCTTCCCAATTGACGCCCCGCCATTGCGTGAGCGGATGGAAGATATTCCTGCCTTGATCAAGCATTTCGTCACCCGCATCAATGCTGAAGAAGGCAAGCGGGTGTTGGGCGCGACCCCACAGGCTATGGCTATGCTGCAAAGCTTTGATTGGCCGGGCAATGTGCGCCAGCTTGAAAACACCGTTTTCCGGGCTGTAGTTCTGTGTGATGGCGATTTCTTGCAGCCAGAGGACTTCCCGCATGTCCAGGCAGCCTTGCCGCAATTTGTCTCCGCTGCTCCGACAGCTGATCCTGCCAATTCGGTATCGACAGGGCCGACCAACGCGTCCCCAGCCATTGAGATGCCGGCCTTGCCTGCCAATAGTGACTTGTTGGCGGCGGCGATTGAGGCGGGCAATGGCGTGGCCATCTTTGACCCAGCGGGTCATTTGCGCACGCTGGAGCAGATTGAGCGCGACCTCATTGAGTATGCGATTGATCTCTATGCCGGGCACATGACCGAAGTGGCCCGCCGCTTGGGAATTGGCCGCTCAACGCTCTATCGCAAGCTCAAAGAATATGACTTGGAAGAGCATATGGCGCGTGCTGCTGGCTAGTCAGGCTCTGCTTCGAATGGTCCATGGGTTTCATTAAAGCAAAGATTTGGAACGCTCTTCCACTTGCCGGAAACGATGGAAAATTCACAGGCAAAATAGCTTTTGAAATACTCATTTCTGAGGAAATTCAGATCTTTCTGCCTGATTTGTTGACCAAATTTGACTGGGTAAATCATAATTCTGATTTGGCCATTTTCAAATCGGTCGGTAACGGAGCAAGTTAGGTTGTTTTGGCTTAAGACGGGCTTCAGATGCACCTGAATAAGCGTTTGATCATATTCAAACAGCTTTCCGCGCCTCTCTAGCGGCACGCCAAAGGTCGCTAATTGGTTGGCATTCCCATTCTTGATCGCACGCAAAAACGCTTGGCATTGCTGCAATTCATTTGGCAACGGCGTTCGCACGCTCGAGGCAATGGCGATGGTGTGGCTAGCAGATAGCAGGGTAGCAACTATTGCCAAGAATTCTGGTTTCATGATTCGGCGTCGCTTGTTGCACATTGGCATTCAGCCTCAGGCCAATTGCATCACATAATTACGCTTGGTCGAAAACGTCTGGCGATAGCCGTAATTCTTCAGTGCGCCCATGAGGTCGCTGGCCCAATCCTTTTCGCTGCGCTCGAGTATCAAGAGACGCGGCCAAAGGCTTTGGGGGGCTTCGGCAAAGAAAGGTAACAGGGCGCGATCCTCAAAGCCTTCAATATCGATCTTGAGGGCGTCAATCCGCTCTACTCGAGCTTCTTCAATCATGCTGATCAGCGGTCGGACTGCAACTTCCACTTGATCTTCCCCACCCCCGACGGTGGCCAAGGACGCGCCGCCTTCATTGTCGCTGCCGACCGAAAGCGTCATCAAACTATTGGACTCACCTGCGCCAAAGGGGAAGATTTGGGCATTAAAGTCTGGGTTCAAGGCAAAATTGGCGCGTAACCGGGCCAAGACACTGGGCTGCGGCTCAATAGCCACGATTTTTCCGCTTGGCCCAATCAAGGGGCCGACCCAAAGGGAATAGGCCCCTACATTTGCCCCCACATCTACGAAGACGTCTCCCGTCTTAAGCTCTTTGCGCAACATTTCGCGTTCTTCAAATTCGAAGCGGGAAGGGGAGAACATCAAGCGCTTCTCGGTAACATTTCGGCGTGGGTCCAAGCGCGTTTTGACCCCCCAAGACATGATGTCGAGCGGACCATCAAGCCCCGGAAAAA
>CALRLV020000297.1:0-4056 GCA_943368895.1 Ferrovibrio terrae | reverse complement strand
AAGAAAGTGCGCAAAATCTCTGCGCAACGATCCGCCAGGATACCTGATGTCACTTTTGGTCGCCAATGACAGGTCTTTTGCTCAAAAAACCGCACCCCATGCTCCACTGCGCCACCCTTTGCGTCGGAAGCACCATAGACCAAGCGGGTGATCCGGGCATGACTAATAGCCCCAGCGCACATGGTACAGGGCTCTAACGTCACATAGAGGGTCAAGTCTGGGGCCAAGCGATAATTGGACAATGCCACCCCGGCCCGCCGGATCGCCAAAATTTCGGCGTGGCCGGACGGATCATGCAGCGTTATCGGCTCATTATGCGCTTCAGAAATCAAGGTCTGGGTTTTGCCGTCGACCAAGACAGCCCCAATAGGCGCCTCACCCAAGCGTGCGGCTTCTTGGGCCTGCTCTAAAGCCCGCGCCATCCAATAAGCATCGTGCGCCTGATCCTGATCATCCAGCATTCGGCCTTGTTAGCGGGTTCGGGCAGGAGAGACCAGCCTTAGCGTCGACAACTGGCAACAGGGCCTGGCGGTACTATGCGGATATAATTGCCGCGCCGAACACTGTGAGCAGTCACTTCCTCACAACGACCCGGCTTACGGCGTACCCAGTGGCCGTCAACACAAACTTGGCCTGTGCGGCTGCCATAGCAACGCGGCTCAATGAAACGCCAATTACCATCTGCGGGCATATTGAGGGCATAACCATAGCCATACGCGGGCCCCTCCATCCCATTCCACGCCATATTGACGTCGGTCTCAGCGGGATAGCCCCCAGGAGTCGATCGAGCCCCTTCCGCACGGCGTCCTTCGTGATCCTGATCACGCGACGAAACCTCTTGGCTTGGAATAGGCACCGCAATGCTGGCGGCATCCATGGGACGGCGATAGGCGCCAGCCTCTGCCGAAACACTTGTTAAAGCCACTAGTCCGCCAAGCGCTAAGGCCACATTCCACAGTTTGTTACGCACCACGCATTTACCCCAACATCTTTATTTCGATGGCGCAACAAAGCTGAAAACAAAGGAAGAAGCACGCGGGTTCGTGCCTGCGGGGTGCCAACAGGAGCATTTCCCCAATCTAGCAAGGCCAGTAACACTAAGATTTTACTTGACGTGTGCGTAAACGTAAGCCAAACGCGACTCCAAGGTCACCTCTGGAGGTCTGTAATGTCTGATCAAGCCGAGAAAAACAGGGTTTGGACGATTGGCGAATTATCGCGTGAATTTGGTGCCACAGCCCGCGCCCTGCGCTTCTATGAAGATAAGGGTCTGCTCAGCCCGGCACGTGATGGCCTCAACAGACATTATTCGGTGCGTGACCGTGCCCGGCTCAAGCTGATTTTACGTGGCAAGCGGGTTGGATTTTCCTTATCGGAAATCCGCGAAATGATCGACCTCTATGATTTGGGCGACAATCAACGCACCCAGATGCAGCGCACACGCGACAAATACATCAAGCAAATTGAGCTTTTGAAGCGACAGCGTGAAGATATTGTTGGTTCGATCGAGACCTTAGAAAATGGTGTTCAATGGCTCAATGAGCAATTGGCGAAGGCTCCAGCTGATCTCGCTGTCGCCGGGGCTTCAGCCTATGATGCGGTCGCGCGCGCCCGTCTCGATGGCGAAGACATCTCTTATCTCAACGAAAAAGCGTCTTAAAAAAAGCCAAGGCAAGGCCTGCTCAGGGCCCTTCAATACAAAGCACTGCGACAAAAACTAGGTTTGGCCAGCGGCTGGATGAGTTTGTTTCGACAAGCTCCCAGCCGCCAACGGCCACTAAGGGAGACACATTATGGGCTATCAAGCACCTATTCGCGACATGAAGTTTCTGTTTGATGATGTATTGGAAATCGACCGTTTCTCGAACCTCGAAGGTTTTGCAGACGCGCCAAAGGATGTGCGCGACCAAATCCTGGAAGAAGGCGCGAAATTCTGCGAGAATGTGTTGGCACCGCTGAACTCGGTTGGTGACAAGCAAGGCTGCAAGCTAAACCCAGACAATACCGTCACCGTGCCTGAAGGGTTCACTGAAGCTTATCATGCGCTGGTTGAAGCTGGTTGGCCGCTCTTGAGCGCTGACCCTGCCTATGGCGGCCAAGGCCTGCCCCATGTGGTCAATTTGGCCTACAGCGAGATGACCTCATCTTCCAACATGGCCTTTGGCATGTATCCCGGCCTGACCCATGGTTGCTATTCGGCGATCCATGAAGGCGGCACAGACGAGCAAAAGGACCTCTATCTGCCCAAGCTCGCCAGCGGGGAATGGGCTGGCACGATGAACTTGACCGAGCCACATTGCGGCACGGATCTAGGTCTTTTGCGTACTAAAGCTGTCCCACAAGCAGATGGCACCTATAAAATCTCGGGCCAAAAAATTTGGATTTCGGGTGGCGAGCACTCCATGACCTCGAACCATATCCACTTGGTTCTGGCCCGTATCGAAGGCGCACCGGCCGGGGTAAAAGGTATTTCCCTGTTCATCGTGCCAAAGTTCATCGTGCACGCTAATGGCAGCTTGGGTGCGCGCAACACGGTCACCTGTGTTGGCCTAGAAGAAAAAATGGGCATTCACGGCAATGCCACATGCGTCATGCAATATGAAGAGGCCACTGGCTATCTGATTGGTGAGCCAAACAAGGGCCTTTCCATCATGTTCGTGATGATGAATGAGGCCCGCATTGGCGTGGGCCTACAGGGCATGGCCATTGGCGAATCCGCCTATCAAGCGGCCCTCGCCTTTGCCAAAGACCGTCGCCAAGGCCGCAGCTTGACCGGGCCAAAAGAGCCAGATCAACCAGCCGACAATATTCTGGTACACCCCGACGTCCGCCGTATGCTAATGGACATAAAGGCCCACACCGAAGGTGGTCGCGCCTTCTTGTACTGGACCGCCCTTTATGGCGACCTCTTGCACAAGAGCCCAGATGAAGCTGTCCGCCAAAAGGCTGGCGACTATATGAGCCTGCTGACCCCAGTCCTCAAAGCCTATTTGACTGACAAGGGCCACAAAAATGCGTCTGACGCCCTGCAAGTACATGGTGGCTCGGGCTTTACCGAACATTATCAAGCCAGCCAATTCCTGCGCGATAGCAAAATCGCGATGATTTACGAAGGCACCAATGGCGTGCAGGCGCTTGACCTCGTTGGTCGTAAGTTGGCGGCTAATGGTGGTCGCGCCATCCAGACCTTCTTTGCTGAGATTGATGCTTTTGTGGCCGATCATGAGGGTGACGCAAATCTCGCCCCCTTCATCGCAGGCCTTGCTTCTGCCCGCGCGCAATTACAAGACGCCACCATGTGGCTGATGGCTAATGGCATGAGCAATTTTGATAATGCCGGAGCATCCAGCCACGATTACCTACATGTCTTTGGCCTGACAGGCCTTGCCTATATGTGGGCTCTGATGGCCAAGGCTGCCTATGCCAAGGCGGGAACCGAGCCCTTCTATGACACCAAAATCAAGACCGGACGCTATTTCGTCGATCGCATCCTGCCAGAAATTGCCGGGCATCTGGCAAAGGTCAAAACCGGTGCAGGACCAGTGATGGCGCTGAGCGCTGAGGAGTTTTAATCCTTGTCCTGCCCCGTTCACGGTGGGGTCGGCCCATGCGCCTGCGGCAGAGAAGCTGCCGGAAGGGGGAGACATGACTAATCAGTTATCGTCACTCCCTTCTCCATCTCTTGCCGGGGAAAACAAACAACCTCTTCCAATAGCAAGCCTTAGGTATCGCGACGGCTTAGTTGCTGGTGCGCTCAGCGGAGTCATGTTTGCAGCGGCTTTAGGCATTCCATCATTGATTTCGGGCCTAGCTTCCGGCGGGAACACAGAGTCCGGAAATGACTATTTCCCTGCAGGAATGCTTGATAATCTCGCAGCCGGTATAATGTTCCTGCTTGGGGGCATGGTGCTCGGCTTGGTAATCGGAACGTCTGTGACGCTAGTTTTTGGTAGCTTTATCGAAAAAATTCACGCGAAATCAGATCAAAGCCGTTGGCTGCCCCTGTGGGTAGTGATTTGGCTCGCTGCTATGATCGGCGCCTTAGTACTCATTGGA
>CALRLV020000296.1:0-4071 GCA_943368895.1 Ferrovibrio terrae | reverse complement strand
GGCTATCAGGCATTTTGGACGGACACATCTTTGACCAGTCCAGTCGACAAAGTCGAAGCTGCGATGGAAGGCTTCAGGCCTCCCGACGCCCATTCGACCCCAATCGATGTTCGCCTACAAATGGGCTTGGTCGGACTTGTTCTTATCAGTTTGACCTTTGCCCGGACTTGGTTGCAAATCCTCATGCAAGCGGCGCGAGAGCCTGCCATGATGCCGATTATTGGCATTTTCACCGCCATCACTGCCATGGCCTTCACGGAAGTCATTGGCCTTTATCCGATGGACGGCATGACATTGATCGTCCAGATTGTGATTGTGAAGACGGCTTTGTCAGCTTGGAACTATCGCGATCGCGCGCAAGGCAAACCCATATTGATTTAGACCAATAGCTGAACCGACTTAGGCAAGTTGGCTCTGGGGTGTGTTGTAAAATCGAGCCTCCCCGCCACCGCCCTGGCGGAGCAAGCTCACACCAGGCGGGGCTAGGAATGGCGCGAGCGACGGGGCTCGAACCCGCGACCCCCGGCGTGACAGGCCGGTACTCTAACCGACTGAGCTACGCCCGCGCTGTTTCCTCAAACCGTTGCGTCACCGCTTCGGCAAGGCGGGCGTGATAGACTCCTCCCCTCAGCGGGTCAAGCGATCATCGCAACTTCGTTGCAGGAAAACTGTAATGAATAGGTATGCCCATGCCAGATGCCAGAGCAAGGCCAAGCATTCTTGGGCACAATGGACCTTCCGTTGCTTCAAGTGACTAATGAATTCCGCCAGACCCCTGATTAGGCTTCGCGCGGGAAAGCAACGGAATCACCAGAATCGATAACGCCAGAAAGCCTGCTATCAGCACGAATAAATTATTGAACGTCATGACGGCCGCTTCTCGATTGAGCATTTGCACTTGCTGGGCCAAGGCTGCCGTCTCAGGGTTTGCGACGCCATGAGCTGCCAAATTGGCCGCTGATGCTGCCAGCCTGTCAGCTAAAAGCGGATCCCCGACATTCATGGCAGAACCTAATTCCGTGCGATGGAACACGGTGAAATAGTCATTCATGGTCGACAAGACCGCCAAGCCAATGGCACCGCCTAAATTTCGTGTCAGATTAAATAGGCCAGAAGCGCTCTGAATCTTGTGCGGTGGCATCGTGCCCAAGGCGATGGTCGAAAGCGTAGCAAAGCACAGGATCAAGCCAGAGCCGCGCATCGCCTGCGGCCAAAAGAAGTCCCAGAAACTCGATTGCGCTGTCAGATGCGCCTGCAAGAGGCAGGAGCCGCCAACAAGGCTTGCTCCGACAAAAATCGCCAACCTTGGATCAACCCGCATGATAAGTTGTCGAGCAAACGGCGCGCTGATCAGCATGAATACCCCAGTCACAAACATGACTTGGCCGATCTGGAGCGAATTATAACCGCGCACTTGGCCTAAGAACAAAGGCTGCAGATAGACTGAGCCATAAAGGCCAATTCCAACCGTAAAGGCCAAAAGGGCGCAGACAGCAAAGTTCCGGTCTGTGAAAGCATCGAGTTTCACGATCGGCTCTTCCAAGGTAAAGGCGCGCCAGAAAAAGACGCCTCCGCCGGTCAACATCGTGGCGAGGAAGAAGCCAATCTCACTACTGGCAAGCCAACCTTGCCTTGGCCCCTCTTCAAGGACGATCTCCAACGAACCAAGGAAAACTGCCAAGGCGATCAGGCCGATAATGTCGATGCGACGTAGCAAGGGCCAGTCAGGGGTTTTGAGGGGGATCAACATGAAACAGCCGACTGCGCAAATGATACCCGGTACCAAATTGACTAAGAACAGCCAGTGCCAGCCGAGGGCGCTGGTTATGAAACCGCCTAATGCCGGACCCATCGCAGGGGCTGAAGTCATAATCATGCCCATCATCACATTGACGGTCGCTCGATCCTTTTCGGCGAACAGTAGAAATCCTGCCGCAAAGGTAGTGGGCATCATGAACCCACCCATAAAGCCCTGAATGATCCGGAAGAAAACCAAAGTCCCGATATTCTGGGCAAAGGCGCAGCCAAACGACGCCAAGGTAAAGCCCAATGCAGCAGCCGTAAACAAATTGCGGATCGATAGCGCCCGCCCCATAAAGCCCGATAGCGGAATCGCAATGACTTCAGCCACCAGATACGAGGTCTGGATCCAAACCAATTCGTCCGCACTGGCCGAAACCCCAGCTTGAATTTCCCGCAGAGAGCTCGCGACAATCTGAATATCCAGAATGGCCATAAAATTGCCCAAGGCCATACAAGCAAACCCGATCCATAGGCCAACGGTCGGCTTCGGATAGATCAAGCCGCCTGGCCCGGGTGGCGGAGGCGACGAATTCGCCGTGGGGGCCTCCCCGCTCACTTTTGGGCCACCTTTGGTGTTGCCTCGACCTTACGCGTATCCACATCAACCACCGTTGAAAGGCCGGGACGCAAGATGCCTTTGGCCCGCCATTCTGGGTCGATCATAATCCGAACCGGAACCCGTTGGACAATTTTTGTGAAGTTGCCTGTCGCTGTGTCCGTTGGCAGAAGCGAGAATTGCGACCCTGATGCCGGCGCGACGCTTTCAATCGTGCCGGTGACCTTTTGATCCGGGAATGCATCGACCTTAAAGGTCACCTTCTGGCCTGGAGCCAATTTTCCGATCTGGGTCTCTTTGAAATTGGCGACCACATAGACCTGATCCAGCGGCACCAAAGCCATCATGATGGTGCCCGGGCGCACAAGTTGGCCCACTTGCACCGTACGATTGGCGACAATGCCGGAGACAGGAGCGGTCACTTGCGCATAACCTTGACCCAGCTTAGCCGCATCAAGACGGGCTTGCGCGGCAAGAACCGCTGCATCGGCAGCTTGGATTGAGGCTTCAGCCGAGCCAATTGCACTGCGTCCGGATACGGCACCAGCAGCAGCAGCTTGGGCCTTCGCCGCAGCACTTTCAGCCCCCGATTGCGCGCCTAATGCACCAGCCCCTGCCGAACCCACGTCATTGCTGGATTTAGACCGGGAGGCATTTAGAACCGCAACTTGTTGACGGGAAACGGCGACCGCAGCGCGCGCTTCGGCTACACGGGCTGCAGCGGCGCTGGCTTGGGCTTCAACTTGATCCATACGCGCTTGGGAGACAAAGCCCTGCTTGGCCAACGCGGCAAAGCGACCTCTATCGGCTTCTGCGACTTGATTGGCAGCCTCTGCCGCACGCAACGAGGCTTGGGCTTGGACCACAAGGTCAGATTGAGTGGTTACTTGCTCAGTAGCAATAGCCACGCTGAGGGTGCGGCCACGCGCTTCAGCGCGGGCTTGATTGGCCAGTGCCATAGCCTGTCTCGCCCCTGCGGCCGAAGCCATGGCTTCGGCACCCATACGATTGGCTTCAGATGCGATCCGGCGGGCTTCAGCCCGCGCGCGTACAGCCTCTGCCTTAGCGCGCGCCAGATCGGCTTCTGCGGCCGCTACGCTGGCCTGGCTGTCGCGCGGGTCTAGGATCACCAGAGAGGCACCAGCTAACACTCTCGCATTGTCATGGGCATCAATCTTGCGGACGTAGCCTTCGGTCTTGGCGGCCACCATAGTGATATCGGCCCGGACATAGGCGTTATCGGTCGAGATATGATAGCGCCCGACCAGTAGCCAGCTGCCCACCGCCCATAATATGCCTAGGCCGACCACGCCGCCAATGGTGGTCAAGATAGTCTTTCGGTTCATGGCTTAACTCCGGCAACATGCTGCGACGGGACAGCCGCAATGCCATTTAAAAACAAGTCGAAAATGGCCTCGACCAAAACTTCCATCGGTTGGCCCGCATTATGGGCTGGGAAAGCCTGCCTGCGCAGAATTTCAAACACCAATGGCGACACTAACGCGCGGGCAGCCAAGAGCGGCTCAACTTGGCGAAATAAGCCCGCATCTATGCCCGCTTGAATCAACTCGACCAGCGCGCCCTGGGTGCGTTCGATCACTGTGCGGTGGTAGAATTCGGCAAGGTCAGGAAAGCGCAAGGCTTCGGCCAAAATGATGCGGGGCAAAGCTGCGACCCGTAAATCATGAAACGACGTCGCCCACATGCGCGCC
>CALRLV020000295.1:0-4081 GCA_943368895.1 Ferrovibrio terrae | reverse complement strand
TCTTGGTCTGTGAAAGTCTTGCGCTCGCTGCTCATCAGATATTTTTCGTCCTACGTTGTCCTATTTCATCCTTGCTAGACCGGGCCGAGCGTTCGATCAACGTGTGTCTACTTTGAAAACAGTCTTTGACACTTTGCCAGCAGAAGAATCCGCAGCTAAACCCGTCTAATGACATCTCCCGGCACCACACCCGTAATGGCGCAGTATCTTGCCGCCAAGGAAGAGCATCGCGATGCTTTGCTATTCTTCCGCATGGGTGATTTCTACGAACTCTTTTTCGAAGACGCCAAAACTGCTGCCTCCGCACTCGATATTGCGCTGACTAAGCGGGGACAGCATTTAGGCGAAGACATCGCCATGGCGGGTGTCCCAGCTCACTCCGCTGACGCTTATATCGCGAAATTGGTCAGAAAAGGCTTCAAAATTGCGATTTGTGACCAAACAGAGGATGCAGCTGAAGCCCGCAAGCGCGGCTCTAAATCCGTTGTACGCCGGGATGTCGTCCGCATCATCACACCCGGCACCCTAACAGAGGACGCCTTGTTAGACCCTCGTCATGCCAATCGGCTGGCGGCCTTAGCCTTTACCGCAGGCGGATTGGAAGCAGCCTTAGCTTGGGCAGATGTCTCGACCGGTGAATTTGCTGTGATGGAGGCACCAATCCAACGCCTGATTGACGAGGCTTCGGCTTTGTCGATCGGCGAATTGGTGATCGTTGATAGCGATTTAGACAAAGCCAGTGCCAAGGCCATCGCCGCTGTCTCGGGCTCTGTCACCCCGCGTCCGGCCAAAACAGCCGATGCCAAATCAGCTGCACGCACCTTAGAGCAGGGCTTTGGCGTGCAGACCCTCGATGGATTTGGCGCATTTGGAAAAGCCGAGCTGACGGCCTTGGGCCTAGTCTATGACTATATCAGCCTGACCCAGGCCGGCCTAGCACCGCGCCTGACGCCGCCAAAGCGGGTGGAAACCGCCGGCATTATGGCGATTGATGCGACGACACGGGTAAGCTTGGAACTTGATCGTTCGCAACGCGGCACGCGGGAAGGATCGTTACTTGCTGCAATTGATCGCACGCGCACGGCCGCGGGCGGGCGGATGTTGGCAGAGCGGATTGGTCGACCTTTGCTTGATTTGAGTGTCATCAAGGATCGCCTCAACGCCATTGAGCATCTAATCGGAGCAAGTGAGCAGCGGCGCGAAGTGCGCGAAACTTTGAGCCAAATTCCTGATGTTAGCCGCGCTTTGTCCCGCCTTGAACTCGGCCGTGGTGGACCGCGAGACCTGCGGGCGCTAGCCATCGCATTGATTGAGGGCGACCAGATCAGCGCGCGCTTGCCGCTTGACTTACCTGATGAGCTAGCCTCCGCGCAGCGGCACCTCAGCCTGATCCATCAACCTGTTTTGGCCGCATTGGCACATCGATTGATCGCGATGATCATTCCAGAGCCCGGCCTGCTGACACGTGATGGTGGATTTGTTGCAACTGGGTTTGACCCTGTGTTGGACGAAATTCGCCTGCTTTCGACCAATGCACGGCAAGTGGTGGCCAATCTCCAAGCGGAAGTCTCCGAACAAGCGGGCCTGCCCCTTAAAATTCGTAACAATGCGGTCTTGGGTTTCTTTATTGAGGCCACACCGAAACAAGCCGAAGCCCTGATGAGCGCGCCGCTTAATGCGCTCTTCATTCACCGCCAGACCACAGCCAGTGCGATCCGATTTACTAATCAACGCTTGATGGAGCTGGATGGCCAAATCGCGCGCGCGTCAGAGCGGGCACTCGCACGCGAGCTTGAGCTGTGGAACGAAGCCTTGGCCGACGTGGTGGCTCAAAGCGGGGAGTTGCGCGCCGTCGGTGATGCGCTTGCGACTTTGGATGTGGCCGCGGGGCTTGCTGAATGGGCGGTTGAGGTGGAAGCAACGCGGCCCCAACTGGATGACGGCCTAGGGTTTGAAGTGCGCGGCGGGCGGCATCCGGTTGTTGAGGCCGCGCTTCGAAAATCAGGCGAAGTTTTTACTTCCAACGCCTGCCATCTAGATGGGAGCGGCTCTGCTGCGCCGCGCCTTACCCTCATCACCGGGCCCAATATGGCGGGTAAATCCACTTATTTGCGGCAGAATGCTTTGTTGGCGATCTTGGCCCAAGCAGGCAGTTTCGTGCCGGCAGAATATTTGCACATAGGGCTTGTGGACCGAATCTTCTCCCGCGTTGGGGCCTCCGACGACCTGTCCAAGGGTCGTTCAACCTTTATGGTGGAGATGGTCGAGACAGCGACCATATTGAACCGTGCTGGGCCGCGGGCTTTTGTTATTCTCGATGAGATCGGGCGCGGCACGTCAACCTATGACGGCTTGGCAATTGCTTGGGCTGTGGCGGAACATCTCCATGATTCCAATCAATGCCGCGCGCTATTTGCAACGCATTATCATGAACTTACGGCCTTGGCAGAGCGTTTGCCCGCTTGCGGCAATGCCAGTTTGCGCGCCAAGGAATGGAAGGGCGATCTTGTCTTCTTACATGAAGTGATCGAGGGTGCCGCAGACCGATCTTACGGTGTACAAGTAGCTAAGCTTGCAGGGCTACCACCAAGTGCGGTGGCCCGGGCCAAATCAGTTTTGAGTAGGCTGGAGAAAGCACAGAATAATGGCCGCCCCGGTGCTTTGGATGATTTGCCACTGTTTGCTGCCACTAGCCCCGCTGCAGAGAGTGCCGTGACACCGACTGCGCTGGAACAGGCTCTAACCGAACTCGACCCCGATCAACTTACGCCGCGCGAAGCCTTGGACTTTGTTTATGCCCTTAAAAAGATGCTCCCGTAACAGGAATGCGTCTTTGTCGTCGATTTGTCATATTACTGAAGCGTGGATGTCATATCGGCAGACTAACGCACCCTGCAACCGCACTGCGCCTCAGCGGCGTGGTCGCTTAGTTTGGATTGTTTAGATGACCTTCAAGCACCTCAGCCTGACCGTTCTGGCATTGAGCGCCTTTGTCCTAACAGGCTGCAACCCGAATGAAGGGCGCGACCGTGTGGCTGTCGTGGGCTCATCCACCCTGTTCCCATTCTCCGCGGCAGCGGCAGAACAATTCTCGGCGCGCGGCCGCTTCAAAACACCACGCGTGGAATCGACGGGCACAGGCGGCGGATTCGCCATCTTTTGTCGCGGCTTAGGCCCAGGTTTCCCTGATATTTCCAACGCCTCACGCCGCATCAAAAAGGGTGAATTTGAGACCTGCCAAAAAAATGGCGTGACTGAGATTGTTGAGATTAAAATTGGCTATGATGGCATTGTTATCGCTAATTCCAAGGCGGCAACACCTGTGACTTTGACCAAGCAGGAAGTCTATCAAGCTTTGGCGAAAGAGATTTACGATCCTGCAAAAAAGGCCTTCATTCCAAATCCTTATACCAAGTGGAATGAAATCAACCCCAATTTGCCAGCCATTAAGATTGACGTGATGGGCCCGCCGCCAACCTCTGGCACGCGGGATGCTTTTGCCGAACTCGTGATGGCCAAAGGTGCCCAAGAAGTGCCTGAAATGAAGGCGCTGAAAGAAAAAGACGACAAGGAATTCCAGAGAAAAGCTCTGACCCTTCGTGAGGATGGCGCTTGGAAGGATTCTGGCGAAAATGACAGTTTGATCGTCCAAGCCTTGTCGCGCTCACCCGAACAATTTGGCGTTTTCGGATTCTCTTCCTTTGAAGAAAACATGGACCGCCTACAGGCAGCGCCGTTGAACGGTGTGGAGCCTTCGGCGGAAGCAATTATCGATGGGAAATATGCCGCGTCGCGATCTCTTTATTTCTATGTGAAGAAAGCCAATGTTGGTGTCGTGCCCGGCTTGCAAGAGTTTGCAATGGAGCTGTTGTCCGACCATGCGGCGGGCTTGCGCGGCTATTTGCGTGGCAGAGGCATGGTGCCATTGCACCCCGATGAGCGCGCAGAGAACTTCCAAGTTGCGAAGACTCTTCCTGTGATGCGCGCGCCTGAGAAATAAGGCCTTGCCTCACCTGCTCGGGTGTTGCACACCCATGGGATGCGCCGTTCTCTTTTCTTGATATCCGCCCTGTGCCTTGCC
>CALRLV020000294.1:0-4100 GCA_943368895.1 Ferrovibrio terrae | reverse complement strand
AACTTCGACATCGGTTCTCTCCTGAAAAGCCAGTTAGGTTGTATGTTCAGTCAATAGGGTTTCTGAGGGCAGGCGCTTAAACGGCGTTGATCCCAGATTCCCCGGTTCGAATGCGTACGACATGACTGATGTCGGACACAAAGATTTTCCCGTCACCAATACGACCGGTGCGCGCGGCATTGGTAATGGCCTCTACGGCTGCGTCAACTTGATCATCACCGACGACGACTTCGAGTTTCAGCTTGGGCAAGAAATCGACGACATATTCGGCACCACGATAGAGTTCTGTGTGGCCCTTCTGACGGCCAAAACCCTTGGCTTCAACCACGGTCATGCCTTGAAGGCCCAAGTCTTGCAGCGCTTCCTTAACTTCGTCGAGCTTGAACGGCTTGATAATCGCTTCGATCTTTTTCATAAAATCCGCCTGCTAGTGTGATGCCGCGAGCGCCTTGGGTGAGGCAAATAGGACCCGTGCGTGAGTTCTGCGTTGGGCATAGTCCCTTCAGCGAAAGGGCGCGACCTCAGCACCTGTCGCTATAGGCCGTCGGTCACACATTGCCTAGACTCTAGGCACACTTTGATGCTTTTTTGGGCACCTCGACTTGGTGGCAAAATGGTCTTATCTGCGTCATCAACGCAAACAAACAAGAAGAGATGCAGGGAGCTTAAGTTGATCGATCCAAACACGCCTGTCCTGATTGGCGGAGGCCAATTTACCTATCGCGGTGCCCCAGAATCTTGCCCGCCACCCATTGGCCTCTGTGCCCGCGCATCGGAGGCCGCACTTGCCGATTCTGGCCTAAACAAAGAGGTTTTGACCCAAATTGACGGTTTGGCGGTGGTTGGCTTTACGATTGATGCCGGTGGTAACTTAAGTCGCATGCCCATCCCCAAGGCTAAGAACCCGCCAAAAGCGCTGGCGAAAGCCTTGGGGGCGAGCCCTGCGTGGCAGACCTACACCCATGTCGGCGGCAATACGCCGCAAGCCTTGGTCAATGAAGCTGCTGAACGCATCGCCAAGGGCGACAACAAGCTCGTCCTCCTGGCGGGCGCTGAGTTTTTAGGCTCCATGATGAAGCTGGTACAAGCAGGTAATTTCGGCCCGCTCGCCGCCTATCAAGTCGATGATGAGGAAGCCCCGGCCATGTTTGGCGATGGCCGCGACGGCTGTTCGCCCTATGAAGCCCGTCATGGCCTAGAATTTCCGACCAATGTCTATCCGATGTTTGAAAATGCCTATCGGGCAAAATTGGGTCGCAGCTTAGAGGCCCATTCGACAGCGATGGGGGCTTTGTTTGCACCATTTACCGAAGTCGCAGCGCGAAATCCCTATGCGTGGTTCCCGCAAGCCCAGACAGCGGAAGCCTTGGTGACGCCCAGCGCTAGCAACCGCATGGTGGGCTTTCCATACCCGAAGCGACTCAATGCGATTATCCAAGTGGATCAGTCGGCCGCGGTTTTGATGGCCAGCTATGCCCATGCCAAGAGCTTGGGTGTGCCGGAGTCGCAAATGGTCTTCCTACATGGCTGTGCCGATACGATTGAGAAATGGAATGTGCTTGACCGTGTCGATTATCATTCGAGCCCAGCCATGCGGGTAGGGGTGCGCGAAGCGTTTGCCATGGCGGGCAAGAGCCTCGCCGATATCTCATTCTTCGATCTTTATTCCTGCTTCCCCGTCGCTGTCGAAATCGCGGCGAAGGAAATGGGCCTCGCGACCGATGATCCGCGCGGCCTGACCTTGACGGGCGGCTTGCCCTATTTTGGCGGACCAGGAAATAACTACTCCATGCATGGCATTGTTGAGATGGTCCATCGCTGCCGCAAAGAGCCTGAAGCGTTTGGTTTCTTGAACGCCAATGGCTGGTTCCTGACCAAGCATGCGTTTGGCATTTATTCCTGCCAGCCGACTTTGGGTGCTTGGGCAAGGCCGTCAAAGAAATCCTATCAAGGCGAAATCGACTCCATGGCCTCGCCCGAGGTGACGGAGACCCCAACCGGGGAGGCCACGATTGAAACCTATACTGTCATCCATGCCCGCGAAGGCATGCGCATGGGTATTGTGATTGGCCGGGATGGGGCAGGGCGTCGCTTTGTTGCCAATACGCCTAAGGGTGATACGGACATTATGGCCGATCTGGAAAGCCGCGAAAGTGTGGGCCGTAAGGGCCAAGTCGTCCATGATGGCGAACGCAATATCTTCACGCCGCAAGAATTTTTGTGATCCGCGGTCTCGGCGCGATTTCGTTCAGCTTGCGTTCAATCTGGCTCCACTAGAACAGGGGCGTGGCGCACGGCAGACCATCCCGTCCCTCGCGTTTGACGTGAGCCATTGCTTCACACGGAGCACTTCCTCCGGCCCCAATAGAGCAATCTATTGGGGCCTTTCCTTTTTTGGGCGCCCGCCAAAAAGATGTCTTTCCGCAAGGTTGAGCGGATTGACCACGCCATCTGCGGTGATAACCTACCCCGATTGAATTTGATTTTGCGAAGGGTGTGTTGCGCATGAAAAATTTGGTTTCCATAAAAGCGCTTGGGTTAGCCGCCATCGGTTTGGCCATGTTGGTGCCCCTGGCGGCTCACGCTCAGACGAGCGGGGTCGAAATTGCAGCAGCCGGCCAAGCGTATCTTCTGTCGTCGAATGAAAACCGCGCCGCGGCTGCCCAAGCGCTTCGGCGCGCGTTAGCAGGTAATTCAGAGGCCCCGGCGGCAATCAAGGCTGAAGCCAATTTCTTGCTGGGTGACTTTGCGCTGCGCGACGGGAAGAAGGATTTAGCCTTGAAGCAAGCCAATCAAGGTTTGAAACTTCTCGAGGGGCGTGAACCGACTTTCGCTCCAGAGGTGCGCGCCCTTGGGGCACGCGTGAAAACGCAAGCCCTTTTAGCCAAGCAGGACCGACTGGAGGCTTTCACCCTCATTCTCAACGCACGCTTAGTCTATGGCGCCCCAAAAATGGGTCCAGACGGTGCGTGGGACAAGGTTTGGGATGACCTCTATTTATGGCAACAAATTGCCCTAGCGGAATTGCGTGAGCGGGACCGGGCAAAGGCAAGCGTAATTTTGGCCAGTCGTGCTAGCGAAATGGATCAAATTAGCCAGACCAATAGCCAGTGCAGCTTTCAGCATGAACCCGTAAGAGTGGTCAATTGGCAGAGTAATAGGCCCAATTACCCGATCGTGCCACACTTCGCGGATCAAACGGGCGGGGTGCTTTTACGGCTGTCAGTCGATAGCCAAGGTCGCGTCACCAAAGCAGAACCAACCGCTTTTAGCCCGTCGGAGGACTTCGCAATCATGACAGAGCGTGTTGCGAAGAACTGGATCGTGCAGGGACGTGGGTTAAACGAGCCAGCTTGCGCGGTTGGCCGCCCATCGTTTGCCATCTTCCAATTGTTCTGACCTATACAGAGCTTGTCGTGGCCCTAAGCCGTCGCCAACGTCTCGACAGGCTTGCCGCCAAAGCGCTTGCGCAGGCCAAACAACGGCCGCTCCACCGCATAATAGCTAGCGCAGGCACACGCAAAGCTTAGGGCCACAGCAATGACCATGCCGAGGGGAGACAGGCGCTCCAAGCTATTGGCATCGCCCAGCATGACTTGGCGCACAATCCAAATAATTGGTACATGCCACAGATAAAGCGAGTAAGAGAGGCGGCCAATCCAGCGCATAGGCTGGAGCTCGAGAAGGTCGATCGAGAAACGAAGGCTACGCAGCGCATAGAGATTCAGGACCAAAATGAAGAGTGCCGCACCTTGGATCGAATACCGCAACGTCTCGCGGAAAACTTCATCGCGATAAACTAAGGTCGCCAAGATCGCACCCAGCGCCAGAATGACCCAATGCCAGCCCACCAACCACGCGAGGCGAGCTTTGGTGCGGGGTGCCCCATCGAGCAAGATCGCGAGCAGACAGCCCCAAGCAATATTCTCAAGCCGGCTGTCGGTGGTGTAATAAGTATGCTCATGGGGCAGGCCTAAGCCCATCACGGCATAGGCGCGCCAGAGGGCGCAGACCACAATGCTGGTGACGATGAGTCTAACACGCGCCTGATGGGTTTTGCCAAACAAAGCCAGCGCGGCGGGGACTAGAAGGTAGAAATG
>CALRLV020000293.1:0-4101 GCA_943368895.1 Ferrovibrio terrae | reverse complement strand
ATGGCACCCAGCCCACCTAAAAAAAGAAGTGAGGTATTCAGGGCCGCCCCATCCACCGCACCAGCTACAATGGCTGTGTCCAAGCGTGCGACATCGCCTGCTAGCACAAGTCCGTTAGACGCAGCCACGGCGCGCATCGCGTCATCTATTGCGCGTGCGCTTGTGTTGAGATTGTCGAGCAGCACTTGCGCCGTGCTGGCCAAATTCGAACCTGTCAATTGTCCCAAGACAAAAGCCAAGCCTAAAGGTACGACCACACCAGCCCAAGCACCTAGTTTTGGCTGCACAAGGGCAAGACCCACAATAGCCAAAACGCCTAAGCCAATGGCACCCCATTGCAGCACGGAAATCAAAGCCGGCCCGGAGGTCTTGGAAGTTTGGACGATTTCGACCATGCCGACGCGTTGTCCAGCAACTACTAAAGGCGCGGCGGCATGAGCGCCCTGTGCTGTCGGCGTCAGTTTCGCGCCTGCCGCGGGTAGGCCAAGGATCAAGTCGAACAAAGGCTTTTCGGTGAGGCTCAAAGAACGTGGCGCGGCTTCATCGGGCCAATTGCTGGCGGCCAACTCTTTGCCGTTGCGCATCACGAGTCGATAGCGGTCCCCTTCCCGGCCTGAGCGTTTCAGCACATCGGCCATCATCGCCCCAACGGCCTGCTCACTCAGGCCTGCCTGCAAGCCTGCTGTACCGATCTTGGCCAAGTCAGACGCAGTGACCAGCGCAACAGCACCCGAAGCAGCTTCATCGCGATGTTGGGCGGCCTGTTGCAGAAAGTACAAAGCCCCCAAGATCACAACCAATAGGGCAAAGAAGATCGCGCTTATATTACGTTTCATGCCCGTCCCCCAGCTTGGGAAGCCCGCAATGCATCAATGGCCGCTTGAACCTCGGCCTGACAATCATTCCACGCCGATTGCGACGATGTTTCCATTTTGGTGAAGCGTTTCATGGCTTTGTCTGCTGGCGACCAGACGAGAGTCATCTCCGGCAAGTTGGGCATGGGTACCGCTAAAGCCCCCTGGGCCTTAAAAGCAGAAATGATCGGATCATTGGCAATAGCTGGCACGCGGTAAGCTGCTTGCGATGCCGGTAATTGTCCGCCCTTCTGCGCCATGATGGCTGAACCCAGAGGCCCAGCCAAGAATTTGGCAAATTGCCACGCTTCATGCTCATCAGCCGTACCGGCAGCCAGATAAATGGCCTCAATCGTCATCCAGGGCCGCATAGGCTGATTATTGGCCTCTGAAATCATCGGCAAGACCGCAACACCCAGATCAATGTTCCTAGCAGCCTCACTCAAAAACCACGGTCCACTCATCACCATGGCGGCGCGCTCTTCGTTGAACAGGGCCGTCACCAGCGAGTTGGCAGGATCGTCTGGCAGGAGGTTCAGTTCAGAGCGCCATTTGCGGACGAGGTCAGAAGCCGCGACATTGGCAGGATCGTTTAGAATGAGGTCGCCAGAAGCGTTGAACGCACCGCCGCCAAAGCCATTGCCGATGCCTGCGTGGAAGAAATAATCATCATAAGCATAGGCAAAGCCGAAACGGCCACGCCCTTTGTCGGTCAACTTTGTGGCGATCTCAACAAGCTCTTTCGTAGTGCGCGGCGGATTGGGCACCATCTTCTTGTTGTAGATCAGGGCCGCTGATTTAAAGTTCAACGGCAAGGCATAGGTCACACCCTTATAGGTCGTGGCATCCAACATACCCGGCAAGAAGCCTTGGCGATCTTCATCGCTTAAGAAGAAGTCTATGGCCGCTACCGTATTGCCACTCTCAACCCAGCCGCCCATTCGATCATGCGAGAAGATGAAGAGGTCTGGTCCCTTATTGCGGGGCACGGCAGCAGAAATCTTGTCGGCGAAAGCGTCATTAGGTACCCCGACACAGCGGACAGGGCGGGCTTTTCCTGCCACTTGGGCGGAGTAAAGGGCGGCGACTTCCTCAAGCGCTGTCTTCTCGCGACCGCGATAGGAGTGCCAAACGACCAAAGCGGGCCGCTTTGTTCCTGCCTGCTTACCACATGCAGCTAAAAGCGCGGTGCCGGACAGTCCAAGCCCCGCGGCGAGAAAAGATCGTTTGGTGGGTGATCCCCCGTGACTTGTGCGCCAAGCCATGGATTAAGCCTTCTCGGCTAGGCGCAGATTGGTGTTGCTATCGAAGAAATGTGCCTTGCTGAGATCGGCTTCAACTTCGACCAAGTCACCCAGTTTGGGCGTGGGGGCCTCACCATGGCTTTTGGCAATTAATGTGGTGCCGTCGACATCTAAATGGGTCAGAACCTCATGGCCCAAGGTCTCCACCATTTCGACCCGGCCCTTGAAATGGGCGGCTGTTTCAAAGCTGGCCTGGCCCTTCAAGCGAACATCTTCCGGACGGAAACCGATCAGCACCTGATTGCCCGTCTGGCTTGAAAGCTCCCACCGATCTGGCATCGCAAAGCCAGACGAAGCCGCATGTGAGATCGCCCGCCCGGCCAATTGCATTGTCAAAATCGACATGCTGGGGGCACCGATAAAGCGGGCAACGAAAACGCTGCTGGGACAGTGATAGAGTTCCAGTGGTGTGCCGACTTGCATCAGATTGCTTTCACCCGCCTCGGCCAGAGGGGCCAAAACAGCGATCCTATCGCCCATGGTCATGGCTTCGGTTTGATCGTGGGTGACATAAACGGCGGTGGTGCCCAGACGCTTTTGCAGGCGTGAAATCTCTGCCCGCATGCCCGTACGCAACTTGGCGTCGAGGTTAGACAAGGGCTCGTCAAACAAAAACACGGATGGATCGCGCACAATAGCTCGCCCCAGCGCGACACGTTGTCTTTGACCACCCGACAGCGCTTTCGGCTTACGGTCCAGATAGGGGTCGAGGCCCAAAATGGCAGACGCCTCTTGGACACGCTTTTCAATCTCAGCCTTAGGCATTTTGCGCACTTCAAGGCCAAAGGCGACGTTTTGGCGAACCGTCATATGGGGGTAGAGTGCATAGGACTGAAACACCATCGCGACGTCGCGGTCTTTTGGC
This sequence comes from Ferrovibrio terrae, assembly GCA_943368895.1. Taxonomy (GTDB): domain Bacteria; phylum Pseudomonadota; class Alphaproteobacteria; order Caulobacterales; family Aquidulcibacteraceae; genus Aquidulcibacter. The sequence continues at coordinate 1,078 of CALRLV020000293.1, read as the reverse complement.
TTCAAATCATTCACGACCCGGTCGGCGATCTTCAATTGGCCGGAGGAGACCGATTCGAGGCCCGCAATCATCCGCAGGGCGGTCGACTTGCCACAACCAGATGGCCCAACCAGAACCATGAACTCGCCATCCTTGATGTCGAGCGATAGGTTCTTAATGACATCAGTTTCGCCATATCGCTTTGCGACGGTTTCAAAAGTGATGCCTGCCATGCCGTTTTCCTGCCCCGGTTATCTCGGCAGAGGCTGAAAATCACAGTCGAGGAGGAGCCACTTATCGAGCCGATGGAACGCTGCCCATCAAACAAATGCCGGTCCAAAGCCAAGATAAATCTTCGCCAAGGTCCATTTCTCTCCCCGACTGCAGTTTCCGCCCTGTGGAGGGTCGCCCTGCCGTTCATTGGTTTTGGTATTGCACATTTGATGTAGCAAAACTACAAAACCTGCGCAACACGCGTTCAAGGCTGGCATTGGGCGCAGAATATTCGTATAAATCAAGCCAAGAAACAAAGGGCGGGAGGGAAAAAGACGATGATCATCAGTCAGATCGATTCTCATCTCGCTGAGTTGCGCCCATCTGAACAGCGTGTGGCGCGCTTTGTCTTGGGCCGCCCGACGGTCGTGGTTGAAATGTCGATCGCCGATCTGGCTGAGCGCGCCGATGTGTCAGAACCCACGATTATGCGCTTTTGTAAGGCCATTGGCTGTATGGGCTTTATGGATTTCAAGCTGAGCCTTGCGCGCGATCTTGAACGCCGCACCCTGTCCATGAGCCGCCAGAACCCGCATGTGAAGGGCCATAGCGGACTTGGCCAAGCATTGTTTGAACAAGTCACCAAGACTTTAGGCCAAAAGGGAACTGGCCTTGCGCTCGATGACCTCGAGACACTTCTGGAGATTTGCGCCGGGAGCGGACGAATCATTGTGCTGCACTCCGGTGCTGAAACCCTCTTTGCCGACACATTGGTCAACGCTTTGCGCGGCTGTGGCTTAGAAGTCTGCGACCAAACCACGGCCGACATCAGTGGGCGACGCGACAGCATCTTGGTCATCGCCTTGAAGTCGAGCGGGCGGATCCC
>CALRLV020000292.1:0-4114 GCA_943368895.1 Ferrovibrio terrae | reverse complement strand
CTACCGACATCTCAACGATGGGAATGTCAGCATTTGGGAAAGCGACTTTAAACGGGATGAACACCCCATGGTCTAACCCGCGTTCGGCATCGACATAGGCTTCCAACCCATGCGCACGCAGCAAGGACGCGGCCCGCTCTGCCACGTCGGGTGCGCCAGCTACCTCATAGGTCAGCTCATAAGTATGGGGCGGGAAGTTGTAATAGTCATAGATGAGGGAGGGCTGTGCCGCACCGGTAAAGGCAAAGCCCTTGGTTTCCCAATGTGCAGATATCACCAGGATGGCTTTGGGAGGGGCCGGCAGGCGCGCTGGCAATCCCTCCAGAAAGCGCGCCATTCCGGTCCACATGCCGCTGGGGTCTTCCATGAAGAAACAAGGACCCCCGCCATGGGGGATAAAGAAGGCGGGTTGACGTGTCATAGGTGCTCTCCACTTCTACCCGGTTCCCTACAGCTTGAGAGTAGGCTTGATAACCAAGTATTTTGGAAACGCTGTTGTGACCAAAATGGCCTAATCACGGCAACACTTGCTTCCCCTGAAACTCAATTCGCCCAATAGACATATTCCTGATCGGGAGTCCAAGGTGCGTTTAAGGGCACATCGATCCGGATGGCATCCTCTACCAAGGCTGGCCACAAGGGCTTTGGCATTTCAGCGTCGTGGGCTTGGAGCATGGCCTTCATTGCAGCCACCCGTTTCGGCTCCGCCTCGGCCAAATTCTTTTTCTCGGTCGGATCAGTCGCCAGATTGTAAAGCCAAGACTTGTTGGGATTGGCCGCAACTTGCAGCTTCCAATCTCCCTCGCGGACCACGCGGTAGGGGCCAGAGCGCCAGAACAAGGTGCGCGAGGCTAATTGGGATGTGCCCGTGACGAATGGCAAAAGATTCATGGTGTCCATCTTGCGATCGGCAGGAACATTGGCCCCGGCGATTGCTGCGGCTGTGCCATAAAAATCAAGATGGTGGGCGGGCATCGTTATTTTTTGGCCCGCACCGATTTTACCCGGCCAGCGCATAAAATAGGGAACCCGGATACCGCCTTCAAAGAAGGTGGCTTTCCATCCCCGATACGGCTGATTGATCCCCGGCAGGCCAACATACCAAGCTCCTCCATTATCGCTGGTGAACACGATCAGCGTATTATCATCCAAGCCATTCTTCTTGAGGGCGGCAACAACTTCGCCAACCCCTCGATCCAAGGCACGGATCATTGCCCCATAAACGCGGGTGTTGTGATCCTTGATCCCCGACAGGGCATCAAAATCTTCACGCTTGGCTTGCAGGGGCGTGTGCGGCGCGTTGTAAGCCAAATAGAGGAAGAAGGGTCGGTTGGCATTGGCCTCAATCGCGGCTACCGCTTGATGGGTATAATAGTCGGTCATATATTCGCCGACGTGAAATCTTTGCCCGCCATTCTTCTGAACGGCATCAGTGCCATAAATCCATAGAAAGCGGTCAATCGGGTCAAACTCCAGCTTGGCATTGACAACGTCTGGGTGGTTGTCTGGCAGAAACTTGCCTGCCCCAAACATGATGCCCAAACTCTCGTCAAAGCCTTGCGCTTCCGGCCGCATCTTAGCGGCTTCCCCCAAATGCCATTTGCCGACGTGCAGCGTGCGATAGCCCTTGCCTTTCAAGAGCTCAGCAATCGTAATCTGATCTTCGGGCACGCCCATGTTCTCCATGGTTGGCATCTCTGCTTCCCGGTCCGCGTGATAAATAGGCTGATGCAAGCGGCCCTCAACCGGCGCACCAAGATTGCGCGCAAAGGCCTTTGGAACTGCGGTAAACTCAAAACCAAAGCGGGCGGGATAGCGCCCGGTCATCAAAGCCGCCCGTGAGGGAGAGCACGTGGCATTGCCGGCATAGCCCTGACTGAATTGCGCACCCTCTTTCGCAAGCGCATCAATATTGGGCGTTGGAACAAGGCCATTCGCGACGCCCTGTCCTGTGGAGGTCAAATCATTAATCCCCAGATCATCCGCCACAATCAGGATGATATTAGGGGGCCGCTCGCCCGTCGGAGGCGTCGTTGGCCCCTTCTCCCACGTGACAGTCTGGGTCGGAGCGATCGGATTACGGATCTTATCTATGGTCGCCGCTATTTGGATTGGGAAAAACTTGATGGCAACAAAAGCGCCAACCAAAAGCACGGCAGCACTTCCTGCTGCAATCCGCCATTTACTCATGTGCTTCCCCCCTTAAGGCCCTCGCCATTATTCGGCGTTAGGGCATGTTTGCGACGTTTAGCCGTTCAAGCCAATACCAAGACATTGTCGTGCCGGGCTATTCTGCGCTTTGTCTTCAAGGCCATCATGGCACTTCCGCCCGTGCGTTCAAGTAGGGCGTCCAGCCGCTCGCGGTCGGCACCGGTCAAGGCCTCTGCCGCTACGCGGGACCGATCAAAATGCCACAGAGCGTGGGGCTGGCTGGCCCGCTCCATCACCACGTCCCGCCACGCATAACTTATCCGGCCAATATGGGGATGCACCTGCCTTCGGCCATCGTGGGATACCAATGTTCCGGTGGCCGGGCTTTCAAGGCTATCCAGCCAATCCTCAAAGCGCTCTGCATCGGCTTTTAGGCCAGGACCCCATTGCGAAAACAGGAAGGCCAAGATGGGCTCTAGGGTTTCTGGCAGGGCATCATCATCGGGAAAGCCAATGGCGAGGTCTTTAAAGTCGCCATCCTTCAGGCCCGGCATGTTCATCCGCTCTGTCCAGCGAAACACTGAAGGTGCCGTCGTCTTCATCAAAAATGCCGGAACAGGGTCGCGTGCCAAATGCGCATAGAGGGGTGCCATCATCCCAAAGTCGGCAGCACTGGGACAGCCACCTAGAAAGTAAGGATAGGTTTGAAAATGCGTCTCCAGCAAGGAAAGCAATTCCTTGTAACTCTCCTCCATCGCGGGAATAACTTGCGGCGTGACACCAAGATTGGGCAAAAAGTCCGCAAAACGTGACATCAGCTTGCCAGCCTTCTCCATCCGATCGCGATAGCTGGGCGCAGGCACGGCGCGCGCAAACTCATTGCACAGGAAATGCTCCTGTTGTTCCCGATACGACCAACGGTAATGCATCGCGATGGCCATCAAATAATTGGACCCAAAGGCGTCCATCAGATCTGTAACAATCCGCTGTACCGGGCCAGTTGGCACAAAGCTGGGTGTCGCAACACGGCTCTCAATATGATCAATCATGGCCGTGGTGTCTTGAATGATCTCGCCATCAGGTGATTGCATGACGGGAATCACTTTGAGGCCAACTTGGCGGATGATGTCGCCAACAAACTGGGGATCCGACGCCATCACCTCGTCATAGGCAATGCCCTTCTTGATCAAGTAAGAGCGGATTTTTCCAGTATAAAGCGAGTGGGGCGTGCCCCAAATTATATAGCGCTCATCCATGTGTCCTGACTTCCACTCCCAGCAAATCACTTTTTTGTTTTCGCCAGTCTTGCACAGGGTTTTGACTTCAACAAATGGGAAACTGCGTGACAAAGGACAGACCTAGCCATACTTATGAGGTGGCGGTTTGCACCGCTGGGAGGCCACAAATCCGTCAGGCGCGCATCGATGCCTTTCTCGAACAATTCTTAAAGGGCTAAAAGCGCATGCCAGACCAACCAGCCCTCCGGCAAATAAACGGGAAAGCGCGCTATCTCACACATCCCCAAGTTCTAATTGACCCAGACAAGCCCGTGCCGAACTGGTCCTTGAATGAAACTGGACGGGCGAGAGTGCAAGCCCTCGTTGCAAACCTTGGCCTGCTGGTCGGGACCACCCGAATTATCTCAAGCGATGAAACCAAAGCCATCGAAACAGCCCAACCCTTAGCCGCGGCCCTCAATCTGAATCTTGAAGTGCGGCCTACGATGCATGAGAATGACCGCAGCGCGACAGGCTTCTTACCGCCGCCGGAATTCGAAGCGGTCGCAGATCAATTCTTTGCCAATCCGCATCATAGCATCCGGGGCTGGGAGACAGCCTTTTCTGCCCAACAACGTATTGTCCGCGAAGTACAGGCAGTCCTCAAAGGGCATGAGGCTGGCGACATTTTGTTTGTCGGCCATGGCGGCGTCGGCACCCTGCTCTATTGCGCGCTTTCCGACGTG
>CALRLV020000291.1:0-4118 GCA_943368895.1 Ferrovibrio terrae | reverse complement strand
TGCGTGGTCTTGGGTACCGGCAAATGCGTCGATAATTTCGAGCAATGGAAAGGCGTTTTGTCCAAGGTCTAGGCTGGATAAACGCCCCGATTTGTTCGGGCACATGAGGTGAAGGAGCGAGGGTATGGCGCGCAGAGGCAATCGGCGAGCAGGTGGAGCAGGGCCACTCATTGGAGTGGCGGTGCTGACGGCGCTGATCACAGCCGGTGTGACCATTGTCGTGACCGACCAGCGCGGAGGCGTAATCGCCGGAATTGGCTCTGATATCTCCGGCGCGGTAGGCGGCGTGTTGATGACGCCCGTGCGCTGGGGGGAGGGTATTGTCACCTCTGTCAGTTCCTTTTTTGGCGGTGCCAGCCTCAATCAAAAGCTGAAAGAGGAAAACCGGGCGCTTTTGCAATGGCGCGACCAAGCCAAAGCGATGGCAGAGCGTTTGGATGCCTATGAGAAGCTGCATGGCGTAAAGGCGGAACAATTGCCGCAAGGCCTGACAGGTCGGCTGATCAGCGAAAGCAGCGGTCCATTTGCAAAATCTGGCATCGTCAATCTTGGGGCGAAAGCAGGCGTAAAGGTGAATTGGATCGTGATGAACCAGAATGGTCTGGTTGGTCGCGTAATCGCCGTGGGCGGCGATACGTCACGCGTATTGTTCTTGGCCGATGGCGATAGCCGCGTGCCCGTTATGGGTGAGACGACCCGTGCGCGTGCCATTGCTATGGGCGACAAGACGTCGGCTCCCAGATTGGCTCATTTGAATACCCCCACTTTGATGCGCGATGGCGAACGGGTCATGACGTCGGGCGATGACGGCATTTTCCCGCGCGGGATCGCGGTTGGCCAGGCTGGCGTAGCGCCAGACCGGCAATGGCGCGTGCGATTGGCATCGAGTGCTTCGCCAATCGATTTTGTGCGTTTAGTCCCGCCTTCGAATTTCCCGCCTCCTTTAGACCCCGTGACAGCGCCATCGCTTACCCCACCGCCCACGGAAGGTGAGGGGACAGCGCCGGTGCAGGGCGGCGTTCTCCCCTTGGCAGCCGACGCTGCTGGGGTGCCAACAGCGGCAACACCGGAAGCCATTCGGGCCGCTCAAGCACAACGCGGCAGCGAGATCGAGGCCGCGCGTGCGGCAGCGGCTCGCTTGGCTAAAGAGCGTGACGCGGCCCGCGAACAGGCCCGGCAAGCCGAAGCGGCGCGTTTGGCAGCTGAAAGCCGCAATGTTCCCGTAGCTGGCTCAGCATCTGGCGGTGCGACAACGCCGAGTCCGGCACCACAGGCTGCCCCGACAGCGGCACCACCAGCTTCACCCCCACCCAGCGGGGCACCCAAGCAGTGAGTACGCTCCTACCTGGCCGCCCCTCGACCAGGTCACGTCTTTTTTCAGGCCTGGCCATTGTGGCGGGGACAAGCTTGCTTAATCTTGTCTCGCTCAATCTAGGGCCCTTTGGCAGTATTTGGCCTGCCAGTCTGATTTGGGCAGCCTGTGGCTGGGCCAATCAAGGTCCTAATGCGGTTGTTGGCCTCCTTTTGTTTGGTTTGGGGCTCTGGGTCGATTTGTTGACAGGCGGACCGTTAGGGGCTTGGGCGGTTGTGGCATTGATCGCCCATGCGCTGACAATGTTGACCGCCCGCTTCAGCGCGGCAATGGCCACTACCCCGATGGGCTCGGCCGCCATTACCGGACTTTTTTTCTTGATTGCCGCCTTCGTCCTGTCGATTTCAAGCGGGAAAGGGTTTAATGTACTCGCGATCTTGGTCCCGATCATAAGTGCGATTGTTGTCTATCCTTGGGTGGCACCTTGGTTTGATCTGTCAGAGGATGAAGCATGAGCCAAAATGGTGGGCCAGATCTGTTTAGCCGTCGGGCGATGATACTCTCCTCGCTAGGTGGATTGTATTTTGCGGTCCTTGGCTTGCGTATGGCGCAGCTTCAGATTTTTGAGAATGACGAGTTCCGGCTGGAAGCGGCCGAGAACCAATTCAATCTGTTGGTCAATCCGGCCTCGCGCGGGCCTGTCTATGATCGTTTTGGTGTGCCTCTTGCGGTCAATCGGCGCGATTTCCGCGTCTCGATCATGCGCGAAGATGTCGATGATTTGCCCAAGACAATCGAGGCCTTGGCGTCCATTCTGCGCATGGCACCGGACAAGGCCAAAGAATCGTTGAGTGAGGCGAAAATCTCCCCCCGCTTCATGCCCTCTATGGTGGCTGAGAATCTGTCTTGGGAGGAATATTCGCGAGTTAGTGTCTATGCGGCCTCATTCCCAGGGGTGCGCTGTGAGATGGGAGAGGCACGCAATTATCCCCTCGCCGAAAGCATGGCCCATGTGCTGGGCTATGTCGCAAAGGCCAATGACAAGGATGTATTAGCTGACCCACAAGCCCGCCATCCCGGTATCAGGGTTGGTAAGGAGGGTATTGAAAAGGCTCAAGAAAGTGGTCTTAAGGGTGTACATGGCGCCACCAAACTTGAAGTTAATGCTCATGGCCGGGTGATCCGCGAAGTCGTTGATCCCCGCCTCAATCCAAAGAGCGGGACTCCCATCGTCCTCACCATTGATGCTGAAATTCAACAAGTCGCCTATGACCAATTCCAAGCCAAGGACGAGCGCCCAGCAGAAGCGGGTTCTGCGGTGGTGATGGATATTCGCACGGGCGAACTTCTGGCACTGGTATCAGCGCCAAGCTTCGACCCCAATAAGTTCGTGGATGGTATCAGCCGCACCGATTTCAACGAATACAATAATGCTGAGATGCGTCCGTTGTATCACAAGGCGGTCCGCGGGATTTATCCGCCCGGCTCAACTTACAAAATGGTGACAGCCTTGGCAGCGCTGGAAGCAGGGATTACCGACCCCGAAGAGACGATCAATTGCCCGGGCTTTTATATGTTGGGCAATCATCGCTTCCATTGTCATTCGCGGCGCGGCCATGGCAGCGTTAATCTGCATACAGCGATCAAAGTCTCCTGTGACGTCTATTTTTATGAAATGGGGCGACGTATCGGCGGCGAAAAAATGGCCGAAGTCGCGCGTGGCTTTGGTTTTGGTCAGCGCTTTGACTTGGGAATTCCGGGGATTTCGTCATCCCACGTTCCTGATAATGCTTGGAAGATGAAGAACCGCGGGCAGCCTTGGCAAGTTTATGATTCACTCAATGTCGCGATTGGTCAGGGCTTGATTGCGGCTACACCGTTGCAGATGGCCGTCATGACGGCGCGCATCGCGTCTCAAGGCAAAGCGGTTGAACCACGCTTGATCCGTGAAGGGCCGGGAGCTGTGCCCATCACCCCCTTTAAGCCCTTGCCGTTTAATTATCAAAACATGCATCTGGTGCATGAAGGGATGATTGCGGTGTCTAACGAAGCCGGTGGTACAGGCCGCGGCGACCTTGGCATTGAAGGCGTGCGCATGGCGGGCAAGACCGGCACGGCACAGGTGCGGCGCATCACGATGGCAGAGCGTCGGACCGGCGTTCGTTCCAATGCGTCGCTGCCTTGGCGGCAGCGTGACCATGCTTTGTTTGTTTGTTATGCACCTGCTGAAGACCCCAAATATTGTTGCGCTTTGGTGGTAGATCATGGTGGAGGCGGTGGCGCGGCGGCTGCTCCGCGCGCCCGCGAAATCATGAAGGCAACGCTGTTGAAGGACCCCTCGTCGCGTCCTGCCTTTACCACCAAGACGAAAACCGCAGACTTGGCACCGCCCTCAAATGGCACCCCACCAGGGGATGGAAAAGCATGACCTTCTTGCCAGACTTGGAAAGCGGTCGCGACAGTTTCTTTGGCAAACTGCGCCGGATCGAATGGGGTCTCGTTTTTGTGATGGCCATGATCAGCGTGGTCGGGACCATCCTGTTGTTTGGGGCAGCAGGTGCGAGTTGGGAGCCTTGGGCTGGTGATCACATCATCCGCTTTTGCGTGGTGACCTGCCTGATGCTGGTGGTGGCAACCGTCGATGTGCGCATTTGGTATCATCTTGCCTATCCCGCTTATATTGGCGTCTTCATCCTCTTGATCGCGGTAGAATTGTTCGGGAAGGTCGCTTTGGGTGCGCAGCGCTGGCTGGAAGTGGGGCCAATCCGCTTGCAACCGTCAGAATTCATGAAGATCGCTCTGATCC
>CALRLV020000290.1:0-4163 GCA_943368895.1 Ferrovibrio terrae | reverse complement strand
ATATCTTCGGCAACCCGAATTTGGACCCAGAAACCGCGACCACCTATAATGTGGGTGCGCTGTTGAATACCGGCAATTTCAAAGCCTCGATCGATTACTGGCGCTTTGACTTTGACAATCCAATCGTGAGCGAGCCCATCGCAGGGCTTGTTTCGACTCTGTTCCCAACAACGGGTGCTGGCAATTGCGGCAATCCAACCTTTGCCGCCATCCAGGCAAAGTTCACCTTCAGTGGTGGCGTTTGTAACTCAGCCAACATCTCGCGCCTCAACACCACGGTGATCAACGGTTCCGCCGTTCTGACCGACGGTGTGGACATCAGCGTCGACTACATCTTCCAAGAAATCATGGGCGGTGACTTGAAGGTCGGTCTGGATGCCACTTACACCATGAGCTATGACGTCGACCCACTCTCAATTGGTGGTGTTCCTGTCGCGCCGGCCTTGGATGCTTTGGGTAAGCTGAACTTCCAAACAACAGCCTATCCACTGCCGCAATATAAAGGCACGCTCTATGGCCTTTATGAAACTGGTGGCCATTCGCTGCGCCTCGCGATGAACTTCATCGATGAATATGAAGACCAGCGCACCGCCCCCTTCGCACCCAGCTTGAACTATAGCGCGGTAGCGGGGACCACAGCCTCCATCACAACAGGCAAGACGATTGAGGCTTGGCAGTCCTTTGACCTGACCTATCGTTGGGCGATGGACAATGACCTGACCTTCACGTTTGGGATTGAAAACATCCTAGACAAGGATCCAAGCTTTGCCCGTCTGGAGCTCAACTACGACCCATTCACGGGCAACCCCTTAGGCCGGACTTACAAGATCGGCCTGAAGAAAGCCTTTGGTGGTCCTAAGTAAGTTCCCAAGTTAGCGCGTTTACAGCGGCCCGATCTCTCCAAGGTCGGGCCGTTTGCTTTGAACCCAAGAGCACTTTAACTGAGAGCAACAGAATTAGGCCTTTTCAACCGAAGCTAATCAAGCTAAGAGATCATTCGTCCGTGATGTAGCCCAAAGGGGGGCCTGCATATGGAAACGACACACCATCAACTCTAGCCCAAACCTTTAATCCGCTTTCGCTTTGATCTTGGCCTTTGGTCTCGATTTGGGTGACATGCAATTGAAGCTTGTGGAATCAGGGAAATGATCGTGTGGATACAGTCTGTCCGTGAGACGTTGAAATCCATGTCGGGATTAGGTGTTAGCGATAGCTGTTTTTGGAGCCGGTTGTGCAAGATCACGGATCAATTGCACGAAAACCACGCTCTCTTTTTTAAATCTTTGCGTGTCAGACGTCTTTTTGAAGCAGTCACGCAAAAACCATGAAGCCGGCTTGCAGGCTTGCTCATGGCATTAATTGGCCAAACCACAGCCAGGAAACAAACAGGGCTTGCATGATGAAGCGGCAACGCGGTCGGGGACGTAATCCAGGCCAAAAACCACAGAATAACAATCCAAATCGCGCTTATGAGTCGAACGGACCCGACATTAAAGTCCGGGGTTCGGCCCAAACGGTGTTTGAGAAATATCAACAGCTCGCTCGCGACGCCAATTCTTCTGGCGACCGGGTCTTGGGCGAAAACTATTTGCAGCATGCGGAACATTATTTCCGTGTTCTGCGCGCCATGCAGCCAACCTTTGTGCCGCGCACCGAAATGATGATCGCCGGCTATGACGATGAAGCTGACGATGGTGACGAAAACAACGAAGTCATGGAAGGCGCCGAAGGCGAAGGCAGTGAAGGCAGCGAAGGCGCGCCTCAGCCTGAATTCAACCCCAATCGTCCACCCCGCGAGAACCGCTTTGACCAAAACCGTGGCGAGGGTCGCAATGAACCCCGCGGTGAAGGTGATGAGGACCGCTTTGGTCGTCGTCGTCGTCGTCGCAGAGATCGTTTTGGTAATGAACTTCCCTATCAGGCCAATGGTGGCGGGGAAGAAGGTCAGGGCGAAAATGCGCGCCCGCAGCGTCAAGATAATCGCGGTGACGCAAGTGGCGAGCCCGGCTTTAACGGTGGTGGCGAAAGCTATAGCCGCCCATTGAGTGCGCCACCGAGTGAATTTGCTGAGCCGACCAGCTTTAGTCAGCCACAGGAAATTGTCGCCGCTTCTGAAACCGCACCCGCACGTGAGCGTCGTCCACGCCCACCGCGGGCCACGCGTCCACCGCGTGAAGCAAAGGGTGAGGATTCAGGCTTTGGCGGGGAATTGCCAGCCTTCCTAGCGGCCCCTGTCCCGACACCGACGGCTGATTAAGTCGCAAGGGTAAAATCCACTATTCATAAGGGCGGCAAGGCTTAAGCTTTGCCGCCGTTTTTGTTGGTCTATCCCCATGACCACCGGCCCGAATTATCTTAGACCTAATGCTGCGGCGTGCCATTTAGGGTAGAAGTTCAGTCGGTAGCGTCCTATGTCCCAAGGAAGATGAATTGGAGTGGGTCGATGAAATTAATAGTGCAGACTCTGCGTTCCGCTGTGGCGCTTGGTCTTTTGGCGAGTGTTGGATTGGTGTCGGGTTGCGACTTCAAGGCAAAAGTTGAGGTGAACACTGGCGGGACTATTGGGTTCGGCGATCCTGTCATCAGGGTACCCAAAGCAGATCGCCCGACGGCTGGCTACTTCAGGCTGGACTATAACTTTGATTGGAAGGACCGGATCATTTCGGCGACTTCGCCTGCATTCAAACGTGTTGAGATGCATGATAGCGTCAAAGAAGGCAGCATGATTAAGATGGTCAAACTCGAAGAACTCGAAGTCCCAGCCAATAGTTCGATTAGTTTTGCCCCCGGCGGTAAGCATCTAATGCTGTTTGACCCTATCAAGCCACTTAAAGATGGTGATGAGGTCAAAGTGGTGTTTGTCTTTGAGAAGCACGAGCCGGTCGACATCTCGTTTTCCTTAAAGGACGTTATTCCTGTGACACCTACACCGACCATGGGCGACATGGACCACAGCAAGACGGATCACGGCTCCATGGATCATGGCGCGATGGGCCATGGTGACAAAAAGCCTTAAGCCCAAGCTGCCTGCGGGAGGTGCGGTGCAAAGGCCTAGTCGGGACGCCAACACCTCGTTAAACCTGTCCCTGTGACCATTCCACTCGACGCCCAACCCCGCACTTTTGTCGAACGCGCCCCACAGGCGTGGCAACCATTTTTGCGCCTGTCCCGCTTTGACCGCCCTATTGGGTTTTGGCTGTTGGCCTTGCCTTGCTTCATGGGGCAGTTCTTGGGCCGCGCGGGGATTGGCTTTTCGACGCTGGATGCGCTTCTGATGGTACTTTGGGTCATTGGCTCAATCGCCATGCGTGGGGCCGGCTGCAGCTTTAACGACCTGGTCGACCGCGATATTGATGCCCAAGTAGAGCGTACGGCTGGCAGGCCCCTGCCCGCTGGCCTAATCAGCGCCAAACAAGCCCTGATCTGGACTTTGGCGCAATGTTTTGTGGGCCTTCTGGTTTTGCTCGCCTTGCCCACACCTGCCCAAATCATGGCATTGTGCGCGATCCCGATGGTGGCGGCCTATCCTTTCATGAAGCGCATCACGTGGTGGCCACAGGTTTGGCTGGGCCTCACCTTCAATTGGGGGGTTCTGGTTGGCTATGTCGCTGTGATGGGCAGCCTCGATGTGGCCGCACTTGCCCTTTATGCAGCCTGCGTGGCTTGGACGATTGGCTATGACACCATCTACGCCCAGCAAGATGTTGAAGATGATGCGCTGGTCGGCGTGAAATCCACCGCGCGCTTGTTTGGCGATCATGCCAAGCGCTGGGTTGGCGGCTTTTATCTCGCTACGGCGCTATTGGCTGCTTCGGCCTGCCTGCTACGCGATCAACCAGTGGCCAGCCTGATTGTCGGGCTGTCAGGTGTCTTGGCCTTTGGCCTGCATCTGATGGGACAAGTCCGGCAAATTCCTGCGGACGGGCTAGCCAAAGACCCTTTAGCCCTGTTTAAATCCAACAAGACAGCTGGCTTAATCTTGGTGATTGGCCTGATGGTCCAAGCTTTGGTTGGCTGGGTCTTGTCTTTAGGGGGATTGCGATGAGCGAAGCTTTGGCAGCTTTGGACCCTGTAATGGCGCGCTTGGTTGCCGCCCATGGTCCTTGCCCCATTCCTACGCGTGAAAGCCAAAGCGCCTACCAAAGCCTGTTTCGCGCCATTGT
>CALRLV020000289.1:0-4170 GCA_943368895.1 Ferrovibrio terrae | reverse complement strand
ATGAGCTTCAGGAATTGGAAGAGCAAATCCGCAAAACCAAATTCTCTAAAGAGGCCCGCACCAAGGCCGAAGCGGAACTGAAAAAGCTCAAGCAAATGAGCCCGATGTCGGCGGAATCCACCGTCGTGCGTAATTATCTCGATTGGTTGCTCGCTTTGCCTTGGGGCAAGCAAAAGAAAACCAAGAAAGATATTGATGCAGCTGAAGAGGTGCTCGACGGCGATCATTATGGCTTGGAAAAAGTCAAAGAGCGGATCTTGGAATATCTGGCCGTTGGTGCACGTACCAATAAGCTACGCGGCCCCATCCTGTGCCTCGTTGGCCCGCCAGGCGTGGGCAAGACCTCGCTGGGCAAGTCTATCGCGAAAGCGACCGGGCGCGACTTTGTGCGCGTGTCCTTGGGCGGGGTGCGTGATGAGTCAGAAATTCGCGGTCACCGCCGCACCTATATTGGCTCCATGCCCGGCCGTATCATCCAGTCGATGAAAAAGGCAAAGAGTGCCAATCCGCTCTTCTTGCTCGATGAGATCGACAAAATGGGTGCCGATTATCGCGGTGATCCAGCAGCCGCTTTGTTGGAGGTCTTGGACCCTGAACAAAACAGCACGTTTAACGACCATTATCTCGAAGTCGATTATGACTTGTCCGACGTGATGTTCGTGACCACGGCCAACTCACTCAACATGCCGCAGCCTTTGCTGGACCGCATGGAGATCATCCGTATTCCCGGCTATACCGAAGATGAAAAGGTCGAGATCGCTAAGCGGCACTTGTTGCAAAAGCAGATCGACGCCAATGGCCTGCGCGCGGGTGAATTCTCGCTGTCCGACGAGGGATTGCGCGAAGTAATCCGCTATTACACACGCGAAGCCGGTGTCCGCAGCCTTGAGCGGGAAATCGCCAATCTGGCCCGCAAGGCTGTGCGCGAGATCAGCCAGAAGAAGAAAGAAACCGTCGCGATCACACCTGAAAACGTCAAAGACTATTTGGGTGTGCGCAAGGTTCGCTTTGGCGAGGCAGAGACGGAGGATCAAGTGGGTGCCGTCACGGGTCTTGCTTGGACCGAAGTGGGTGGAGATACGCTGACCATTGAGGCCGTGCAGATGTTCGGTAAAGGTCGCATGACGGTGACCGGTAATCTGCGTGACGTGATGAAGGAATCCATCTCGGCCGCAAGCTCTTACGTCAAAGCGCGTGCGCCGCACTTTGGCATCAAGCCGACTTTGTTCGACCAAACCGACATCCACGTGCACGTGCCCGAAGGGGCGACACCCAAGGACGGTCCATCGGCAGGGGTTGCCATGATGACAGCCATCGTCAGCCTGTTGACCAATAATCCTGTGTCGCGTTCAGTTGCCATGACGGGCGAGATCACCTTGCGCGGTCGCGTCCTGCCTATCGGTGGCTTGAAGGAAAAGCTGTTGGCGGCCCTGCGCGCCGGCATCAAAACCGTGCTGATTCCCAAAGAGAATGAGAAGGACCTTGAAGACATTCCAGAGAATGTGAAGCAGGGCCTGACCATTATTCCGGTCTCAACCGCTGATGAAGTTCTGGTTCATGCCTTGACCCGACCCATCGTCGAGATTGACTGGAACCCTGAGGATGCGGCGGCGGCTCTCGCCAAACGTCTACCAGACGCCGGCGACCCAAGTGGAGCTACCGCGCATTAGGCAGTAGCAAATATGAAGCGGGAAGGGGCCCTGACAGTCAAGTCGGGGCCTTTTTCTGTCGACCAATCCAGATTGGGGTTCTGCTTCCAGCCCGCTCATGGCTGCACGAGGGGCCTTGCCAGAAACCCCATCCAGCCCCTATGGAAGCGGCGTGGGGCGGTTAGCTCAGCTGGAAGAGCATCTCGTTTACACCGAGAGGGTCGGGGGTTCGAGCCCCTCACCGCCCACCATTTCCCCAAAATTTAGAGTGAGACCTCTAGGCGGCACAAGCCTTCACTTGGTGGCCAGCGCCTCTTTCGTACACATCAGGCGGAAGGGATTGTCGCCGGTTCCATTGACCTGATAGCCGGTAACCCTTGGGTTCACCAGGTGACGCATGGAATCGAAAATGACCGGCGTGATGCCCAATTGGTCGAGGGCACGCGCCTCGGCTTCAAGGAAGGCTTTTTCGCGAAGCTTGATATCTGCGGTTTGTGCGGTTTTCTCCAACAGCCGATCATAAATGGGGTCGCTGAACGCGCCATCATTGGAGCCGGCGCCCGTTCTGATGATCTCTAAATGATCGATTGCATCGCTGGTAATGGTTCCCCAACTCGCGTCGGCAAACTGATAATCACCTCTTTGTAGCGACGCATAATGGACGGCATTGTCATTACCCTGCAGCGAGATTTTGACCCAAGGCGCGATCGATTGCCAATTGGCTTGTAGCACAGGGGCAATCTTTGGAACTTCGCCAGAGTTTCGGTGGGCGAATGTTAAGACCAGTGGCTTTGTGGGGCCATAGCCGGCTGCTTCCAACAGGGACTTGGCCTTGGCAACCCGCGCCTCTTGCGACTGCCCCTTTGAGGCCAATGTGACGGTACCACCAGCATAGGATTTGATCCCTTTCGGCACGAAGGAATAGGCAGGTTCAGAACCATCAGCTAAAACCTTCAACGCAATGAAGTCGCGATCTACCGCCATGGACAGCGCTTGGCGCACCCGCAAGTCTTTAAACTCCGGCCGGCGCATATTGAAGGAAATATACGAGGTACGCTGACCTTGGGTGACATGGGCATAGCCCGGCATATTCCGCTTTATCTCAGCAAGGCGAGAGCCAGAAAAGTCAAAATTCATGTCCAAACTACCAGACCGCACCGCCCGTTCAGCCGCAATGACGTCCTTAGTTGGATAAAAATAGAGATCGGTCAGACAAACCGAAGCAGCATCAAAAAATGTGGGATTCTTGGTCAGATGGACAAAGTCACCTGCTTTCCATTCCTTGAGAAGATAGGGGCCATTGCCGACAAAATGCTCAGGCTTTATCCACGCTTCGCCATAGGATGCTAGGATATGTCGTGGGACGGGTGAGGCGTTTGCCCAACTGAGTAAGCGTGGCAAATAGGGGGCGGGGCGGTTTAATTTGAATTCGACGGTTTTGGGATCTAGTGCGCGAACCCCTAGGGCCTCTGCTGGTAGTTTGCCGCTGCGCACGGCCTCCGCATTTTCAATGAAGAAATAGACGCTAACCGAAGCGGATGGTGGCACCGAAGTCATGAGACGATGCATCCCAGCAACGAAATCTGCCGCCGTGACAGGTGTTCCATCCGACCATTGCGCGTCGCGAAGCTTGAAAGTCCAAGTCAAACCGTCCGGGCTGGTTGTCCAGGAGGTTGCCATGCCCGGGACAACGTCGCCACTCGCCAAATTAGTCGTGAGGCCCATGAATAGCCCATCTGCAATGCGACCTTCCCAAGACCCATCTAGCTTGTTTGGGTCCAATGTACCGGGCTCTGCGAAGTTTCCGATCTGCAAGGTTCGCGCCGGGTCGGGTTTAGTGGCATTGCCACAGGCGGCGAGGGCTAAGGTCATTGGGATCAGCATCGTGGCAAGGTGTCGGCTGTACATCATAAGCATCTCTCAAATAGGCAAAATCTTGAAACTGCAGCAAAATCTGCTGGTTGCAGATTGCGCAAGAAACATTTTTGATTTAGCTGTTTCTAATTGGTAATAGCTTGAAAAACAGGCAGATAGAAAATAGAGTAATGGTATGCAGGAAAGTCTGACTTTCGAAGCCGGTGATACACTAGCGCACACTTCGAGTTCTCTTGCAGCCGAGCCGGCGTCGGTTTTGCGTCGCCATGAAGTTCATAAATTTGATGGCTTTGTTGAAGCCGCACGGCGCTGGGCCTCCACGATGTTGGTCTTGAGCGATCAGGACCGGGCTGTGGATGGCATCTTTAAAGACGCAGGCCGGTTTGTGGCCGCCATGTGCGCCGTCACCATGCGGGAAGAAGGGGTCACTCTTGTCAAGTTAAAGGCTCTTTGTGCGCGGTTTGGTCTGTTAAGTGCAGGCCGCGCCCGCGCCGTCCTCTTATTTTTGCGCTATTTGGGTTATATTGATGTCTGGGGGCAGAAGAGCGCGAATGGCACGACATTTTATAAGGTCAACCCAACCTTTATCGCCGCTTGGCGCTTGCAGTTAGAGGCGATCTTTACGTCCCTTGAATTGCTTGACCCG
>CALRLV020000288.1:0-4191 GCA_943368895.1 Ferrovibrio terrae | reverse complement strand
TTCGCGGTCTCGATCAAAACGTTGTCCTCCTGAACAACGAAATCTTCCTCACAGGCCTTGAAGCGTTCCGCATCGGGGAGGGCAATGCGACCCAAACTGATTCGCTTGAAGGTGTGCCCTCCGATTTGATTGGCGGTGTTGACGTCTTTAAGTCACCGCAGTCCTCCTTGCTCGAAGGCGGCCTCGGCGGGATTATTAATTTGCGCACGCGCTCAGCTCGCAGCCTGAAGGATGGTCTGTTGTTTGCTGGTCAAGCGCGCGCCAACCAAAGCGAAGATGGTGAGACTACGCCATCCTTATCGGCAACACTTGGCTATCGTTTCAGCGATCGCTTTGCCGTATTGGGCAGCCTCTCTTACGAGAAGAGCAATGTGGTAACTGATGCGCTGGGTGGCGATAATCGTGGCGGTTGGCAGTTTAACGGCCGTCCGTTGAGCAATGGCACGACCCGTAATGTTTGGTCTCCAGAATATCGCTATGTCACCAATCGCGACCAAGATCGGGAGCGCTTAGCAGGCTCGATCAATGTCGACTTCCGCTTGTCAGATAAAGCCGATCTCCGCTTTGACTGGTTCCACTCCAATTTGACGATCCTGACCAAAGAAGCTTCGCTCAAATTCCCATTCGCCAACGAAAATGCCACTTATGGTGCGACCAATTTGCAAATTGGGGCGAATAATGTCCTCGAGTCGGGCACCGTCACCGCCAATTCGGCTGAAGGCATCAGCTTTGTTCAAAACGGCGAAGCCAAGACCGACAACATCCAACTTGGTCTGGCTTGGGAACTGACAGAGCGTCTGAAAGTTGACCTCGGTGCTTATCATTCGAAGGCTGATTATGAGAGCACCTCTGGCAACAACGACGTCCGCTATACCCAATATGGCGTGCGCAATGGAACGGCTGCTGGCCTGACGCCAAACCCAACCGCGCCAACGACCCTGGTGTTCAATTATAGCAATGGCGCATTCCCAACCTTCACACCTGCGCAACCCTCGGCCTTCACAACGCCGTCGAGCGTGTTTGCAAAGTCACATTGGGTATTTGGTGAAGGCACAAAGATCGACAATACGTCGGTTCGTGCCGACTTCACCTTGCATGCGCCCGATGCCCTGGACGGTCTGTGGGTGGTCCGCTTTGGGGCCCGCTATGCCGAGCGCAATGTGGATAGTGAATATGGTCGCTATTTGGCAGACTATTCCGGCAAGGGTGAGTTGAACGGGATCAATTTTGGCCAGAACTGGACACCGCTCGGCTATTTCCAAGATGGTGCGATCGGCTACAAGTCTTGCGAACTGCCCGTCGGCACACCAGGCCGCCCGGCTTGTGATGCAGGGGCACGCTTTGGCAATTCGCCTGCTTTGATCACGCCTTATCAGACAGCGGCCACCACCCCGGGCCGGTTTGAAACTGTGACCGTTGGCGGCATTCAGGCGCTGTTCCAAAATCGCGATCAGATGGAAAATGCGGTTGATTGGATCAAGTCGCTTTACCCTTCCACACCCTTTGCTTTCTACCGCGATCCACTCAACAGCTTTGTGGTCGAGGAAAAAACCAAGAGCGGCTATTTGATGCTAGATGTCGGCAGACCTGATGATCGGTATCACATCAATGGCGGTGTGCGCGTTATCAATACCGAATTGACCGTCAATTCGAGCGGGACGCCCGTTGCGCCACGCTATTGGGGTACAGATTCTTGGAACGGTGTGCTGGCCAATCCAACACCAGAGCGCACGGTCCGCGACTATACCGATGTTCTGCCCAGCGCCAGCATCGTCTATGACGCCAGCGACAACAACAAAATCCGGGCTTCCCTTGCCCGCGTAGTTGCCCGTCAGAATTTGTTCCAATTGGGTGAAGGCTCGCAATATGACTTTACCCGGGTTTCAACCCCCGGACCTAATCTGGACCGCTTTGCCTTCACCAGCGGACGAGGCGGCAACCCGAACTTGAACCCATTCCGGGCTGATCAAGCAGATCTAGCGTGGGAACATTATTTCGGCCGCAAGGGACTGGTCTCAGTTGGCTTGTTCTATAAGAAAATCGACTCTTTCATTCAGACCAATACGGTTCCGCGCGCGGTTGCCGATGGCACCGTGCAAGGTTCGACTGTCGGTTCGTTCTCGCAGCCTACCAATGGCGATGAGGGTTCGATCAAGGGCCTTGAGCTCTCGGCTCAATATGACTTTGATGCCGGATATGGCTTCACCGCCAACTATACTTACTCAGACTCAGAGTCGCCCTACTCAAACGACTATGACAAGAATCTGCCCATTCCAGGTGTCGCCAAAAATGCCTATAATGTGACGGGCTATTATGAGAAGGATGGCTTCGCGGCCCGCCTGTCTTACGCTTGGCGTGACACGGTCTTTGTCGGCAATTTCGGCTTTGGGAATTTCAACCTCGGTCGTTACCAGTCCGCTTATGGTCAGCTCGACGGTCAGTTGTCCTATGACATCAACGACCGCTTCCAGATCACCTTGGAAGGCAGCAACCTTTTGGGTGAGGATGCGACCGAATATCTCCAGTTCGAGAATTTGCCTTTCCGCTATCTCTCTGGAGTTCGGCGGATTTCCTTGGGCGGTCGTTTGAAGTTCGGCAATTAGGACTTTCCAATATGGTCTAGTGCCAAGGCACTTGTCCCCGTCAGATGTTGCGGCTTAGACCATAAAAGGGGCGGCGTACCGCAAACGCTGCCCCTTTTGCTATTGTGTGACCTCCAGCGTTTGGGCCAAATTAGCAGGGCAAAGGAAGGGTGGGTGGTTTATGAAAGCAAACGGCCTGTTGCCAAAGTCTATCGTCATCGTCGGCGGCGGTACGGCCGGCTGGATGACCGCAGCCGCTTTGGCGCGCTTTGTGGGCCATAAGGTCAAGATCACCTTGATTGAGAGTTCCGATATCGGCACCGTCGGCGTCGGCGAAGCCACCATTCCACCCATCCGCAACTTCAATGCGATCCTCGGCCTGGATGAAGCGGAATTCGTACGCGAGACTAAAGGCACGTATAAATTGGGCATTGAATTCTGTGGTTGGGTAAAGCCCGGCCACAGCTATTTCCATCCCTTTGGTGTCTATGGCCCCAGTCTGAACCAGCCGAATTTCTTCCATCAATGGCTGCGGGCGCGGGCAGGGGGGCAGGTCCCAGATCTCAGCGATTTCTCGCTGTGTAGCCTAGCCGCGCGTGCTGGTCGCTTTGCGCCACAGGGTCGCGATCCAGCCTCTATCCAAGCCACCTTGACGTCGGCCTTCCATTTTGATGCCGGGCTTTATGCGGCTTATCTGCGAAAGTTCGCTCAAGCCCGAAACGTGCGGCGGCTCGATCAAAAGGTTCAGTCGGTTCGTCAATCTCCTGAGACCGGCAATGTCGAGGCGGTGCTTCTTGAAAGTGGTGACGCGATTGAAGGCGACTTCTTCGTTGACTGCACCGGCTTTCGCGGTCTCCTGATCGAACAGACCTTGAAGACGGGCTATGAGGATTGGAGTGCTTACCTGCCAGCCGACCGCGCGCTGGCGGTGCCGACCGCAAAAGTTGGTCCTGCCGTACCCTTCACGCGTTCAACTGCGCGTTTGGGCGGCTGGCAATGGCGCATTCCGCTGCAGCATCGCACAGGCAATGGCTATGTCTATTCCAGCCAATTCATTTCAGATGAAGTTGCCCATGAAGCCTTGATGGCCAACTTGGATGCACCGGCTTTGGCCGAAGCAAAGCCCTTGCGGTTTGTCACGGGGCGACGGAAGAAGCTCTGGAACAAAAATGTGGTCGCCATTGGTTTGGCTTCGGGGTTTTTAGAACCTTTGGAATCAACCTCGATTCATTTGATCCAAACCGGCATCACCAAATTGTTGGACTTCTTCCCAAGTCAGAAAAATCACGCGGCAGATGCCGCGACTTATAATCGGCTGGGCCAAGAGGAATATGAATCCATTCGCGACTTCTTGGTCCTGCACTATATGGCCAACCAGCGCGTGGGCGAGCCGTTGTGGGATTATTGTCGTCATATGGCACTGCCCGATAGTCTGCAGGAACGTTTGGCCCTGTTCCAACATGGCGGCCGTGTGCCTCCGCGCGCCTTTGATCTGTTCACCGAGACTAGTTGGGTTGCGGTCTTTATGGGCCAAGGTATCGAGCCCCAGGGCTATAATCCTTTGGTGGAAGTCCATGAGGGCACAGCTGGGCGGCAGTTTTTAGCCGAC
>CALRLV020000287.1:0-4194 GCA_943368895.1 Ferrovibrio terrae | reverse complement strand
GTTCAAGATCTCGGTCAAAGCCTCGGATACTTTCCTGACGGTTGCGGCCTATCAGGCTTTGTCTGAATCGATTGATTGCCCATTGCATCTAGGCGTGACAGAGGCCGGGGCCGCCCGCTCTGGCACTGTGAAGTCCTCGATTGGCATTGGCTCGCTCCTCTGGGCTGGGATTGGCGACACGATCCGAGTGTCCTTGTCGGCAGAGCCGGAAGAAGAAGTGCGCGTCGGCTATGATATTCTCAAAAGCTTAGGGCTGCGCACACGCGGCGTGAATATCATCGCCTGCCCATCCTGTGCTCGCCAAGGCTTTGACGTCATCCGCACAGTTGAGGCCTTGGAAAGCCGCCTGTCACATGTGTCAGAACCGATTTCGCTCTCGATCATTGGTTGCGTGGTCAATGGTCCCGGTGAAGCTCTCTATACAGACTTGGGCTTTACGGGCGGCGGCAAGGGTGCGGGCATGGTCTACATGGCCGGCAAAGCGCATCACAAACTCTCCAATGATGGCATGATTGACCATATTGTGGAGTTAGTCGAAGCCAAGGCTGAAGAAATGCGTGCCGCGAAGGCGGAAGAAGAGTTGGCTACAGCGACTTAATTGAAAAAGGGCCTGATCTTCATGAGCAGGCCCTCTTCATCCGGTTTGGCCTTAGTACAAAGTCGCCAATGCCTTGCCGTCATAATCCATCAGATCATCGGTACGGCCTTCTTTGACCTTCTTGGCCCATTCAGGGTCTTGTAGCAAAGCCCGACCAATGGCGACCATGTCATATTCGCCCTTTTCCAAGCGGCGGACGACGTCATCGAGTGGTGCTTTGGCAGAGCCCTCACCGCGGAACGAACCCGCAAAATCGCTCGACAGGCCGATAGAGCCAACAGTGATGGTGGGCACACCGGTGACTTTCTTGGTCCAGCCCGCGCAATTGAGGCCATTTTCACCATCGACATCGGGGAATTCTGCTTCCCAAACCCGGCGCTGCGAGCAATGTAGCATATCAACCCCGGCGGCCACGATGGGTGCCAAGAAGGCTTCGAGCTCTTGGGGCGTATGGGCCAATTTGATTGTGTAATCTTGCTGTTTCCATTGCGAGAAGCGCAAAATGATTGGCATATCTGGGCCCACTTGTTTGCGGCATTCGGCAACGATTTCAGCGGCAAAGGTCGCCCGCTCGGGCAAGGAGCCACCATAACGATCGGTACGAACGTTCATCACATCCCAAAAGAATTCGTCGATCAAATAACCATGCGCACCATGAATTTCGATGGCATCAAAGCCGAGTTTAGCCGCGTCGCCTGCGGCACGCGTATAGGCCTGCACCATATCCCACACCTCTTCAGTGGTTGGTACAGGCAGAACGGACTTGCCTGTGTGGGTAAGGCCAGAGGGGCTGTCGGTTGGTGCGTCTGGATAATGGCCCGTGCCTGGCTTACGCATCATGCCCTGGTGCCAAATTTGCGGCGCAATCTTGCCACCTTGCGCGTGGACATCTTCAACAACCTTTGCCCAGCCGGACAAAGCGTCTGCGCCATGAAATCTCGGCACATTCGGGTCGTTTGAAGCCCCCTTGCGGTCTGTGACGGTGCCTTCGGTGATCAAAAGACCAACATCGGCCGCAGCCCGACGCGCATAATAATCCGCCACATTTTGCCCCGGTACCCCATCTGGCGAGAAGGACCGTGTCATGGGTGCCATAGCAATACGGTTTGGGATCGTCACACCGCGAATGGTGAGGGGTTGAAACAAAGCAGACACGTCGGTCATGGTCACTCCTGGGCAAAAAAGTTGGCGGCTGTTATGTCGGCTTGCCGCTTTCAGAAAGGCGTTACGATGAAGTGGCGGCTAGGTCTAGACGCGCAAGACCCCACCGTCACAAATCGCTTGGTAGTCTGCACTAAACCGACCCTCGCCCAAAGGCGGGTGCATGTCGATGCCGGCCAAAAGGCGCAAGGGCGCGCGAGACCCTTTGCGGGCTGACACCAGTACCCGCTTCGCCGGATCCCCTGCGCGTGGACGGACCGGGCAAACCCCGATATCGCCCGCTTTGCCTCGAAGCGCCGCCAGAATATCTGGCAGACGGTCTGCGCGATGGATCATCAAGAACCTGCCCTTAGGCTTTGCCATGCCCAGCATGCCCTTGATCCAGGTATCGAGCGGGGCACCTAATATATAGGCGGCTTGGCGCGACGCATCCGGGTCACGGATCGCCTGATCATCATCGAAATAAGGAGGATTGGAAAACACGAGGTCAAATTGGCTGATTAGGCTCTCGTTCGGGGCTAGAACGTCCCCCAAAACAAACTTCACATTGCCTGGCACGTCATTACGTGCAGCATTTGCGACCGCGAGCGACCAAGCCGCCTGGTCTTTTTCAAGCCCTGTCAACTCCTGCGTCGAATCAGCGCGCAAAGATGCGAGGCTCAAGAGTGCCGTACCTACGCCAGAACCTGCTTCGAGTGCTTTCCGGGCTGAAATGGCGGCTGCCGCCGCAGCCAGTAAAACAGCATCTGTACCTGCCCGGTACCCCCTGCTGGGTTGCTCTATGGTCAAAGCCCCCTTCAGGAATATATCATGAGTTGTTTCGATCATATGAGCGTCCGAATAGGTATTCAAAATACATGTACAGGCGCTTGGTTGAGACGAGAAATCTGGCCTCTGTCAACTAAACTGTTTTGAACGCCAGGGTTGGAAGCAGCACATGCTTGACCCAAGCCCCCTCAAGAGGGCATGGAATTATAAGACTTATAAGGAATAAGCTGTCGTGAACGTCACCACCCGCCCAGTTGATGCCGTGTCGGTTAATCCGACAGAAGCGCTCGCGGCCGTGTTGGCATCTGAATTAGCAGCGACCGAAGCCGAAATCGCAGCAAGGATGGACAGCCCTGTCGGCCTGATCCCTGATGTGGCCCATCATTTGGTGGATGCCGGTGGCAAGCGCCTGCGCCCCCTTCTTACTTTGGCAGCGGCTAGCGCCTGTGGCGGTGGCGGTGTGCCTGCGATCAAGCTTGCGACAGCCGTTGAGTTCATTCACACGGCGACCTTGCTGCATGACGATGTAGTCGACGGCTCCTCGCTGCGGCGTGGTAAGCGGGCGGCGAATCTGATTTGGGGCGATAAGGCAAGTGTTCTGGTCGGCGACTTCTTGTTCGCACGCGCTTTCAATCTGATGGTTGAGACGGGTTCCTTGCGCGTACTGGACATTTTGGCCAAAGCCGCCAGCACGATTGCCGAAGGTGAAGTGCTGCAATTGGCCACCACCAATCGCGGCGAAGCCAGCCGTGAGCGCTATTACCAAGTCATCGAAGCCAAGACCGCTGCTTTGTTCGCCGCCGCTTGTGAGGCCGGTGCGATCACGGCAGGCGCACCCGACGAGATGGTAGATGCGCTCGCAACCTTCGGCCTTAAGCTCGGCCTTGCCTTCCAATTGGTTGATGACGCGTTGGATTATGGTGGCCTTACTCAAAGCCTGGGTAAGAATACCGGCGATGATTTCCGTGAAGGCAAAGCGACCTTGCCACTGATCATTGCCTTAGAGCGCGCCCAAGGTGAAGAGCGTTTGTTCTGGCAACGGGTTCTGGCGCGCAAGCACCAGGATGAGGATCTAGCTTTTGCTATCCAGACCATGCGCTTGCGCGGGGCCGTAGAAGCCACATTAGATGAAGCACGTGGCCATATCACAGAAGCGAAGGTGGCCCTCGCCCGCTTGCCCGAAGGGGTCATCCCAGCGCTTTTGGCCAATCTTGCAGATTATGTTGTTGCACGCCTGAATTAATGGTCGAGGACGGCAGCCCTTGGAAGAAATGGCTGGCTGAAATTCGAGCCGCCATGCCCATCAGCTTTGAAGCTATAGTCGCCATACTCGTCCTTATCATGGTCCTTACGGTGATGCTGATTGAACGCATTCGAGAGCCGAACAAAGAGGTTTGTCACCGCACCCGAGGCTGCGACAGTCCATTACCGTCCAAGGCCAATCCAGCTTCAGATTTCTGACAACAAAAAGGGCGGAACCCTAAAGTCCCGCCCTTCTTTATTTTGGTAGGTGCCAAAGTGATTACTCAGCTGGCTTGACGTCCTTCTTAGGGTCGACAGTGCGGGTCCTCCACAAGGAATAGCCAATCGAGCCACCCAACAGAACCAAGGTGGCAATCAGCGACCAATGCGGCTCCATATAGGGCACCATCTTCAATTCCTTCGAA
>CALRLV020000286.1:0-4198 GCA_943368895.1 Ferrovibrio terrae | reverse complement strand
GCTGAGATTGACCCGCGCCTGCGCGAGCCCGACCGCGACAAGGAGGCTGCGGCCTTATTAGCGGCCATCGAGCCAGGCAGTTTCATCATCGCATTGGATGAGCGCGGTGAAGCGCCGGGCTCTGTCGGCTTTGCCAATCGTTTGGCCAGCCTGCGCGATCAAGGTCAACGCCATCTTGTGTTGGCCATTGGCGGACCTGATGGACACGGCAAAGCCCTAACCGAAGCTGCCTCGATGAAGTTGGCCTTTGGCGCTTGGACGTGGCCACACAAGCTTGTGCGGGCCATGGCGGCAGAGCAGATTTATCGCGCTGTCTCCATCCTGTCGGGCACGCCATATCACCGCGTTTAGAGCCCTAAAGCGGCCCTGTAACACTGAGGTGACCATAGCCCCAAATCTCGCTATCCGTTCAATCATGCGCAGATTTCGAGCGATCCTTCTGTTGTGTGTGACGCTGGGCGCAGCCATGCCGGTCTACGGCCAAAGCTCTGCCGAGCAAGAATTGAAGCGCCTAGAGGCCGAACGTCAACGTCGCGAGGAGCGGGTGGGTGCCCTAGTCGACGATGCCAATCGCGTCGCAGGCGATGCGGAGGCTTTGCGTAAAAAACTTGTCGCGGCTGCCGAGGATCGGGATCGGTTAGAGCGCGAGGTAGAACGCTCCGAAGTCCGCTTGATCCAAATGCGCGCGCAGGAAAAGGAACTGAACGCAAAGCTCGCCAGTAATCGCGACGCGCTGGAAGACGTCGTCATTGCCTTAATTGCGATGGAACGCGATCGCCCGCCGGCCCTAGCTGTGCGACCCAAGAATGCCGCCGAGGCTGCCCGTGTTGCCATTTTAATGGGCGAGATAGCTCCCCTGCTAGATGATCGCGCTAAGCAAGCTGCGGCCGATATTGGCAAGCTTCAAGGCCTGCGTGAATCAATCCTGATGCAAAACACCAGCTATCGAGACAGCAACACCCGCCTGATGATCGCGAGGCAATCGATTGGTTCCTTGATCCAAGAAAGACGCATGGTACAGGCTCGAATCATGCGCGATGCCGATACTGAGCGGGCGCGGATTTCTGAGATTGTAAGGCGCGCCAATGACCTGCGAGACTTGGTGATCCGGCTCGGCGGCTCGGTCCCGGGGCTTGATCCGCAGCAACAACAGGATGGGTCGGATTTTGCGCGCGGTTTTGACCGCGCTATGGGCACCGTGGCCTATCCTGCCTATGGCCAAGTCGTCACAGGGTTTGGGGCCGCGTTAGAAAGTGGTGGGCGCTCCGAAGGCATCACCATCCGAACCCGTCGTTCGGCACAAGTCGTGTCCCCCTATGATGGCGAGGTTGAGTTTGCGGGGCCGTTTCGATCTTATGGGCGCGTGATGATTCTCAATGTCGGTAATGGCTATCACATTGTTTTAGCAGGCATGGCGACAATTTATGCTGAGGCTGGCCAAGAAGTTTTGGCTGGCGAACCGATTGGAGAAATGGCGTCCGATAATCGTATTGTCCCCGACCTTTATATGGAAGTGCGCAAGCAAAGCACGCCGCAAAACCCCAATCTGTGGCTTAAAAGGCCGAATGGGACCTAAACCCTTACGTTTACGGTCGTTCGACTGCAGATTAAATCACCGCAATCAACTGTGGTAGGTGGTGCTTAACCACTTTGCTTGAACTATATAGAAGGTACAAGATTGTTGATGTTCTCATGGCCTTAGCCACTCGGAGTAGCCGCTTATGACAGATTCCCAAAAGACACAGCGCTGGTGGATTGCGCCAGTCTTGGCCGGAACATTGGGACTGGGTGCCGCACTTGGTGCCACAGCAGTTGCGTGGTCGGCGGGTGGCCGGCCAGACAGTGCAGCTCCTGCGTCAAAGGGCGAAGACACGCTGCGCCAGTTAGAGATTTTTGCCGATGTTATGGCGCGCGTTCGCACCGACTATGTTGTGCCGACTAAGGATGATAAATTAGTCGCTGCGGCTATTGATGGCATGCTGCAATCGCTCGACCCGCATTCGAGCTTTCTTGACGCCGAAGCCTTCAACAATATGCAGGTGTCCACCAAGGGTGAATATGGCGGCATTGGTATCGAAGTCACCAGCGAAGATGGCGCGGTGAAAGTGATCTCGCCGATGGATGATAGCCCGGCTGTCCGCGCTGGGATTAAAGCTGGCGATAAGCTGATAGCCGTGGATGGCGCGTCAATCCTTGGCCTGCCGCTTGATGAAGCCGTGAAGAAAATGCGTGGGCCTGTTGGGACCTCGATTGACGTGACGGTCGCGCGCGAAGGCCAAGAGCCGTTTGTCGCCAAAGTGATGCGAGAAACCATCGTTCTGAAGCCTGTGACCAGCAAGATTCAAGGCGATTACGGCTATATTCGGATCTCCACCTTTGTAAATGAGCGCACGTCGGAAGGGCTCAACAAGGCGATTGACGATATCCAGCGCCAATTGGGTGGCCGTCTGAAGGGTATTGTGCTCGACATGCGCAACAATGGCGGTGGTCTATTGGATCAAGCCATTGAAGTGACCGATGTCTTTATGGATCGCGGTGAGGTCGTATCCACCCGTGGTCGCCGCGCTGACGATATTCAGCGCTATTATGGCACGCCCGGTGAGCGTTTGGCCGGTGTACCGATGGTGGTCTTGATCAATGAAGGCACCGCTTCGGCCTCTGAAATTGTCGCCGGTGCGCTGCAGGATCGCGGTCGTGCAACGATTGTTGGGACGGCTTCATTCGGTAAGGGTTCGGTCCAGACGGTTATTCCATTGCGCAATGGTCGGGATGGGGCTCTGCGCCTGACGACCTCTAAATATTACACGCCGGCCGGTCGTTCGATCCAAGGCGCGGGGATTGAACCGGATATTGAGATCGGTGCCGTCCGCATCACCGAAGAGCAATTGAAAGAGCGTAAGGCGCTGTTCCAAGGTGAGGAAGATCTTCCCCACGCGCTCGACAATGAAAGCGGCGTTAAGCGCAAGCCGCCGCACATGCCAGCAGAAATGCCACCGGTCGGTTGGAAGGAAACTGAGGATTATCAGTTGAAGCGCGCCTATGAATTGCTGGCTGCTGGCCTACCCAAACGCACCCCTGCAATCACCACGCGTCGGGCAGAAAACAAGCCTGCTGACGGTTCGCGTTCGCCCGTGTCCGGGGCTCCTGTCACGCCAAATTAAGGGCGGCAGAGGCATGGTGGCAAAGCTAGCCCAATTGAGCCTGCCATCTGGGCGCAGTGTTGAAGCCTGCTTTACCGGCCGTCGTGGTGCCAAGCGCCTAACCATGCGCGTCGACCCGATTAAGCGGCGCTTGGTGGTGAGTGGCCCGTTGCGCGTCTCCCAAAAGCAGGCCTTGGGCTTTGTTCAAGAGAATGCGGCTTGGATCGAGGCGCGCTTGGATGCGTTGCCCGCACCAGCGCCCTTTGTTGAAGGGGGTGAGATCCTGTTTCGCGGTCGTCCCACCCAATTGGTGCGCGTGGCCGGACGTGGGGCACCGATTTTTCAAGATGGGGTTGAGCCACGTTTGGTGATTGCCGCCACCCCCGCCCGCTTTAGTGCGCGGGTCGCCGTGGCCCTGAAAGCTTTTGCGCAATCTGATGCCGTGAATTACGCGGACGGGTTCGCCCCGCGCCTTGGCAAGGAAGCGAACTCCATTGCGCTGCGTGATACGCGGTCCCGCTGGGGGTCTTGTACGTCGCGTGGCGATATCATGCTGTCATGGCGCTTGATTGGTGCGCCGCCAAAAGTATTCGAATATGTAGTTGCACATGAGATGGCGCATTTGCTGGAGCTTAATCATTCGCCAGCCTTCTGGGCCCATGTGACGCGCCTCATGCCTGATTGGAAGCCCGCGCGTGCTTGGCTCAGAAGCCAAGGCGGCCAGCTTCAAGCGCTTGGCGCCTAACCAAAACTTTGTCCATCTAGCCGAATTCAGCTGCTGCCGAGAGCACCCGGTAGGGTGGACGGCCAAGGGCGGCAAAGCCAATCGCCACACCTGCTAGCGCGAAGACCGTAACTGCACCGCCAACGATGGAACCAACCAGCCCGATGTTCAGCAACCAATCGGCTTCCAACACCTGGATGACGATCACATAGGCGGCACCAAGGCCAAGGCCTGCGCCAATCAGCGCCGCAATCAAACCCGCACAGGCCTGTTCAATTGCCATCGCGCCGACAATGCGGGCCCGACTGGCCCCAAGGCTTTTCAGGATCGCCGC
>CALRLV020000285.1:0-4213 GCA_943368895.1 Ferrovibrio terrae | reverse complement strand
AGCGGCCCAAGCGGCGCTCCCAATATTTAGCAAGCCGCAGATAGCGATAAAACGCGTAATTCATCGCCGTCATGAAGCCGTAGAGCCCACGCACAAAATGTCGCCTCGCGATATAGGCTTTCAAAAAGGCCAGTGGGAATTCGGCAACTAAGCGCAATGCTCCGATCCGGCGACCCTTCGTGTTGAGATCATTGGCTTGCATGTCGGCATAAGCATTCAGCTTAATTAATTCATGCCCCAAGGAGCGAATTGAGCGATGCTCGATCACGCCCTTCAGGCGATGAACCGGGGTTCCCTTCACCAGATCGACTCGGTCATGGACGGGAGAGGAGGAATAGCGGCCAATTTGCTTATGGTACAAGCGAACAGGACTCAACCGGAAGGCCCAAGCATGGGGCTTAGCTTCGCCGGGAAACATCTCAATAATATCGGCTTCATACCCGCAAGGCACGAGATTAGACTGACCAAGGGCCGCCGTGATGGAGGCGACGAGTTCAGATGTCAGGACTTCATCGGCGTCAATATTGAGCATCCAATCATAACGGCATTGATCCTCACCAAATTGCTTTTGCAAGCCATAACCCGGCCATGGATTGAAAATCACACGGGCTCCAAGCCGCTCTGCCAATTCTTGAGTGCCATCGGTTGAACCAGAATCGATCACGACAACATCGTCGGACAGGCCGCGCACGGACTCAAGCGTCGGTCCAATACGATCCACCTCATTCTTGGCAATGATAAAGATCGAGAGGGGCAATGACATTGCACGAATCCTTTAGGGCACCTCTTTCCCTAGCAGAGGCCCGATACGCACGTCGAGATGGGTGGCTAGACAAGGCTTGCCCGCTTCTGCACACTTGCCTGCCAGATTTGGGATTCTATTTGTTGGGCTCGACCTAACATGTGCTTGATGGGGGGAATCGATCTCAGTGCCCTGCCGCGTCAAAAAAGCTTCTTTACCTGTTCGCTATTTGATCGACTTAGTCGGCGCAGAGGCTGCACGAGAATTGTTTAGCCTATCCGCCCTAGAGTGGCCCGGCGGAGAAGCCTCGATCTCATTTGAGCAAACTTGGACACTCCTCAACAATAACATTCGCCACAAGCAGGAAGAGACTCATAGCCTTGCCTCACGTCCGCATCGGTTCGGCACGTTTGAAGTTTTGGCCTCCAGCATGAGCCAGGCCGATGACTTCGGCGACGGTTTGCGGCGCTTTCAGATTGCCTCTGAACTGTTCAATTCTGAAATTCTCTTGCAGATTGATATGACGCGCAGCGGTCTGCGCCTAGCGGTCACCTGCCCCTCGATGGGGCACCCGTCTGGCGCGCTATACAGCGAGCTTTGGATTATGGTGTTGCATTGCCTGTGTCTGTGGCTGACGGGTGAGGCCATTCATGTCCGCTGGATTGAACTACCCAGAGGCGGGGCCGACGATCTTGGAACTATGTTAGGGTTGCTTGACCGACCCATTCGCCTTGGCAATTCGGACGCAGTCGTAATCGTCTATTCGGCTGAAGCGGCCTCGGCCCAGCTTTTGCCTCGCAAGATCCAACAATATGAAAGCGAAGCCGAAGCAATCTACCGCAGGCTGGCGGATGCAGCTTACCCTCCTGATCGACTGGCGTCGGATCAGGACTTCGTCGACTTGGTCATGAAAGCCTTTGATACGGGCCAGACGCACCAAGGCAGCATTGCACGGCAATTGGGCGTGAGTGCCGCCACCCTACGCCGACATTTAAGTTTTCGAGGAACCACCTTTCGAAGCCTCTTGGAAGCCCACCGGCAATGCCATGACCAAAGCCATAGCGCGGCGCATGTCATGGGAGAAGAAGCCGCCCATCTCTTAGGCTATTCTGATAGTCGCAGCCTCCGTCGCGCGCGACAAAGATGGCGGAACCAAGCGCACTAGCAATCATGCGTGTGAGCGAAAATGTCCGCCCCTACTAAACGAAAGCGTCCTTCCCGAGACCTTTGATCGCCCGCATTCTCCTTTGAAAAACAAGAGGGGAAATGCGATGAAGACCAATCTGCCTATCAGGCGCACTAAGTTAATCCAAAGCACCGCTTTGACACTGATCGCGTTTTGCTTTGTTGCCGGCCCAGCCTTGGCTCAAGAAGCAACGGAACCTGAGACCATTGTCGTTACGGCGCAAAAGCGCAGTACGGTTTTGCTCGACACCGCCGAAACCTTAACGGCGATTACGGGCAATGACTTGCGCGCAACAGGCGGCGCAGGCTTTGCGGACCTCGGCGCTCAAGTGCCAAGCCTCGCTTACACAGCGAACTTTGGTATCAGCCAAATCTATATTCGCGGCGTCGGCAATTCCTTTTTTAGCCCGGGTGGAGACCCCGGTGTCGCACTACACGGCGATGGCGTCTATTTATCTGACCAAGAAGCGACCGGGGTCGCCTTTCTCGATATCGCGCGGGTCGAAGTGCTGCGCGGGCCGCAGGGTGCGCTTTATGGCCGCAATGCAACGGGCGGGGCGATCAATTTGGTCTCTAAGCGACCCACAGAAAATTTTGAGGGCGAAGCCGCTTTAACCTTGGGTGACTTTGGTCGCCTCGAGGGAGCCTTGACTTTATCTGGTCCAATCAGCGGGCAGATGAGGGGGCGCTTGGCGGTTGAGCATAAGACCCTTGATGGTTTTGCGAGCAATACGCTGGCGTCAGGCCCTGACCATTTTGATGATGAGGGCCTAACCTCGGTGCGGGCACAAATCGAAGCTGACATAGCCGGCGGAACCTTGCGTCTCATCGCCTCGGGCCTCAAGCAGGACAATAATGGCCCAGCGCTCAAAATCCTCCCTGATCCCTTCCCGCAACCGGCTGAATTTCTGTATGGCGTCAAACCGCCTGCGGCACCGCGACTCCTGACTTCCGAGATTGGCACCAATGAGCGCGAAGTCAAAAGCCTGACCGGCATTTATGAGCGCAGTTTTAAAGCGTTTGAACTGACTGCGATCGCCGATATCCGCTCCAGCGACCGCGCGATCACATTTGACCAAGACGGTACAGCCCGCCCAGTGGCAGTCACCACGCTCGACACCCAAAGTGAGCAAAAGAGTTTGGAAGTCTATGCCGCCTCTCAAAAGGGCAACCGCCTTGAGTGGCTGGTCGGGGCGACGGCAATGCAGTTCGACCAGTCGCGTGTGACAACTGTACCGGGCCAACTTCCAGGTGCTTTCCTAAACCCGGCCTTGCCGCTGAATTTCCCGATTCCTTTCCGCTTTGCAGGCGGGGGCGACCTTGTCTCGAACTCATGGGCGACATATGGCGAACTCGGGCTAAAGCTCAATGATCAGGTGACCGTACGCGGCGGCATCCGGTACAATTCGGACGAAAAGAAGATCGACGAATTCCTCGACTTCTTCAGTCTCACAACCGGATCACAGTCGAAGTCCTGGTCCAAGGTCAGCGCCAAAGGGACCGTGGAGTGGCGGCCGCAAGAACGTGTCTTGGTGTATGGCTCGCTGTCGTCTGGCTTTAAGGCAGGAGCGCTAAACCTAGGTGCGTTCACCCCAGCCGTTCGACCCGAAACGATTGAGAACGCCGAATTGGGCCTCAAGCTGACTGGAAGCGGTAATCGCCCCTCCCTTTCCCTTGCCGTATTCAATAGCAGCTATAGTGATCTGCAAGTGGTCCAAATCGGGCCTTTGAGCCAAATACTTGCAAATGCCGCTGAGGCTACCATTCAAGGGTTTGAAGGCGAAGCCAGTTTCCGTCCGATGAAAGAGCTGACAGTCTCGGCAAATTTCTCCTATCTCGATGCGAGCTTTGATCGCTTTTCAACCACAGACCCCCGCCGCGGCTTTGCGGCCTTCGACTTGAAGGGCAAGACTCTGCCAATGGTCAGCGACTTCACCGGTGGTGTTCGGCTGCAATGGCGCAAGGCTCTGGCAAGCGGTGCGGTGGTGATGGCCAGTGGGGCAGCGTCTTGGCGATCAGACTTCTATTTCACCGAATTCAACACCCCTGACGCCCTTCAAAAGGGCTATGGAAAATTGGATATTGGCGTGAGTTGGACCTCGCCTAACGGAGCCATGACCTTGTCTGCCTATGGCCGCAATCTGACCGATGAAACGACCTTGTCCAGCATGTCTGTAGTGTCGCCGCTTTTGGGCTCTTTGCGCGTTGCTTCTTATGATCCGCCACGTCACTTTGGCGTCACGATCGCGCGCAGCTTCTAAGGGATATTACCCATGACAAACCCCA
>CALRLV020000284.1:0-4222 GCA_943368895.1 Ferrovibrio terrae | reverse complement strand
CCACGGCTGTCGCGGGTCAAAGGGTTAGCCATGATGGCGGCATTATTGATCAGGATATGGACCGGGCCGCTGAGGCTTGCGCCAAAGGCGTCAATGCTGGCGGGGTCGCCAAGGTCGAGGGCAGCAATCTCAATCTTGCCCGCTACGCCAGCAAGCTCGGTCGCAGCTGTATCGGGGCGACGGGCTGCAACGATGACACGTGCCCCGGCACTGGCGAGCGCCCGGACGGTTTCAAGGCCGAGACCGGAATAGCCACCCGTCACCACGGCGGTCTTGCCCGTTAGATCAATGCCTTGGATCACGTCCATCGCGGAGGACCGCATCCCAAAGCCGGAATTGAGCGGTTTTTGTAATTCTGAAACGTGCGCCATGGTCGCCTCCCTCTAAATTTGTTTTGCCATGTTTGTGGACCAACTCAGGCACGATGCAAAGCCAAAACTTGTGAGTCCTCTGCGCTCCATGCCTGCAGCAGTCGATCACTTATCCATTGGTCTGGCCGAATCGTGGTGTTAAGGTAGCGCACACCTAAAACAGGACGTAGACTTCATGGCTGACGGACATTTTTCACCTGCGACAGATATTGTCCCCGCAACCCATGCAGACCGCGTCTATCAGGCCCTTCTGGCTGATATCCTAGAGAATGGTCAAAAGCGCGAAGATCGCACGGGCACGGGCACTCTGGGTGTGTTCGGGCGGCAGATGCGATTTGATTTGGCCGATGGGTTCCCACTTCTGACGACCAAGAAGCTGCATACACGCTCGATCATCATCGAACTGTTGTGGTTCCTTCGCGGCGAGACCAATATTGCTTGGTTGAAAGAGAATGGCTGCTCCATTTGGGATGAATGGGCCGATGCTGAAGGCGAGCTTGGCCCAGTTTACGGGAAGCAATGGCGGTCTTGGGCGGCACCAGATGGTCGCTCGATCGACCAGATCAGCCAATTAGTCGCCAATTTGAAAGCCAATCCTTGGTCTCGTCGTCATGTGATTTCGGCCTGGAACCCAGCCGATGTCGACGATATGGCGCTGCCACCCTGCCACTGCTTGTTTCAGTTCCACGTCTCAACCGATGGCAAGTTGAGCTGCCAATTGTATCAGCGCTCGGCCGATGTGTTCTTAGGCGTGCCGTTCAATATCGCTTCTTATGCCTTGCTGACGCTGATGCTGGCGCAAGTCACAGGCCTCAAGCCTGGCACTTTTGTGCACACTTTGGGTGACGCGCATTTGTATCTGAACCATCTCGATCAAGCGCGTCTGCAAATCTCGCGCGAGCCTTTGGCTTTGCCGCGTTTGGAATTGAACCCAGAGATCAACGACCTGTTCGGGTTTAGCTATGGCGATTTCAAGCTGGAGGCCTATCAAGCCCATCCTCATATCAAGGCAGCCGTCGCGGTTTAATTCAGACTAGAATTTTAACCACGGCTTTTTGCCGGGGGTAGGGGCCTCATCCTCGTCAGCGCCCAAGCCGTCAAACGCGCCAATCCCTGGATCATCGGGCACTAAGGGCTCAGCATCGCCACTGCCCGTGCTTGTGACCAACGTGCGCTCTGTCAAAGCCGCAAGCTCAGGGGCAACCAAACGTTCGGTGTCGGAGCGTTCAAGGCGGGGATGGATCAATAGGCCGCGCTCACCATAGGATTCAATCAGGCGCGCCCAATCAGCATCCTCATAGGCAAAGGCGCTGCCATCTGGGTCAAGGTCTGACCAATCGGGTTCGCGTGGCGCATTGGCACCCTTACCCAGCCATTCGCGCGCGCCTGCTTCATCGCCATAAGCTTTTGCCGCTGCAGCCCGCAAGGCCAGAATACGCGAGGTGGGCCGTTCGGCCAGCAAGGGTTCCAAACCTTGAATCGCTGTCACCGCATCTTGGTTCAACAAAGCCTGTTCCACCGCCAGAATGCGGCTTTCGCGATGATTGGGGTTGAGGCGGATCAGGCCATCAAGCCAGCGCGCTTGGGTCTGCAAGCTCTCTTCGCTCTTCAAATCCTTATAGGCAATCGCCAAAGCGGGGTGAGGTGCTGCCTCCCAGGCAGATTCTAACGTACCGGCGGCTTGCCACTGCTTGCCGATAATGGCTTGCAGCCGAGCGGCCATCACAGCGGCCGGGGCAAAGCCTGCGGCGAATTTGCTGGCGCGCTGCGCGAGCTCTAACGCTTGGGCGGGCTCCATCATGCGCTCCGCGCGGTGAGCAGCAGCAGACAGCACAACGGCCCGTCGGCGCGTTGCCGTTTTTTGGCCGACGAGGCCGCGCTTCTCTGCATCATCAAGGGCAGCCAAAGCGCCATCCCAATCAGCTGCCAAGACGCGGCGGTTAAACAGGAATTCTGCAGGCCATGGTGCCTTCTTTGAGCTTTGTAGGGCGGCTTCGGCATGAGAAATTGCCGCAGCCATATTGCCCCGGTTTAAAGCGAGCTCTGCCAAGCCACGGCGGGCTGCAACGCCATAGCCAGCCACATCGGTCAATTCGCCATAAAGACGCTCGCCCGCTGCCCCGTCGCCCGCCACAACGGCAGACTTGGCGGCCAAGAACTTCGCGCTCGCCGCATCGGGGGCAAAGCCAAGTGCCTTTTGCGCCTGACGCCGGGCTTCGGAAATTTCACCGGCTTCAAAGGCAGCCATGGACAGGCCCAAAGTGTCCAAACATTTCTTGCGGGCATTTTCCTGTTGGGCGCGCTTCATGCGTCCGGGCAAGCTCCACAGCCAACCGATAAATCCCCAAGTAGCCGTCATTAAAATCGTCACGCCCATCAGGATTGCAGCCGCAACGCCCGGTCCGACACTGACCTTTTTCAGGCCGTCATTATAGACAATCTCACCGGGTTGCATGGCCAAGAAGACAAAGCCTGCCAGCATGGCTAGTCCCAAAATGATCAGGACGATCAGTCGGATCAGTTTCATGGCAGGTTTCCTTGCTTCTGTGGGGCGGCAGGTGCTTTAGGAGCACCAACAGGGCCCGTTATTGCAGGAATGATGCCAACCTGGGCGCTGGCGGCGTTGGCGGACGGTGCTGGGGCGGGCATTTGCGGCGGCGGAGTGCGTGTGCCGCGCTCAACGGCCCCGCGAACTGCGGCCAATCGGCTTTCAAGGGTCAAGCGGTTTTGCGCGCCTTCGATCCATTCGGCTACTACAGCCGGGGCGGGACTGATGGCTTTTACTTCTTCGACAGCAGCAGCCAAATCACCCTGATCCAGCTTTACCTTGGCGCGTAGCAAACTGGATTGCGCGCTGGTGCCGTTCACATCGGCAACTTTCTCAACCCGAACCAGATCGGCAAAGAAGCCCTTGATCCAACCCCAAAAGCCACTTTCTTTTTGGGCGGCGCGGTCGCTGGCAACGATGGCGGGCTCAAGTGCTGCGAACCGCTCTTGCAGAAGTGTGCGGGTAGGCACGCCTTTACGGGCGAAATCTTCCAAGGCCGCTACTTCGGCCACGCCCGGCAGCGCAGCGCGGACCGTCTCAAACTCTGGCCAGAATGGGCCGGGTCGGCTGGCGGCTTCCACCAGATTTATCACTGCAAAGGTCACGCCGGGTGACGGGGCTTGTGCCGCTTGGCTCTGCAGCGTTTGAACCATGATTTTCAGACCGGCAATTTCGGCTTGCAGGCTGGCGATAATGGCCCCGCCCGCTCCGGTTGGATCCAAAGCCGCCAGGCGGGTTTCAATCGCCGTGACGCGGCCTGATACGCCTTTTAGCTCCCCATCCAATGCCGCCGTGTCCACAATTGGGGCCGGGGGTGCAGCTGATGGGGCTGCGGGATCAACGGGGCCCGAAGGTGCCGCTTTGGCGGCAGGCTTTGGTCCTTCAAGGCGGGAAACGCGGCCTTCAAGCGCCGCGAGGCGGGCGGCGACTGCGGCCATTTGCGCCCCGGCTTGGCCCGGATCGGCTTGACCTTGCCCAACCAATTGGCCCAGCCCAACTTGCTTCATTAAAGCAGGCTGGCTTAAGGCAGCCAACGCCAAAACCGCGCCACCGCAGGCCGCAGCGGTGGAGAATATCAGGACAGTAAACAGGCCAACCCCAGCGCGTTTCACGCTGGATGCGTCGCTCGTTGAAGTTGGAAACACGGGCGCACTTCCGCTGGATTCAGTGGCTTTGGTCGAACCAGAGCCAACCGCCCGCAATTGAGCATCCAAGAACGGGTCTGAAACAGGCCTTGGATCGGCCTTTGGTTCAGGCGTTACAGTCGAATCAAGCGGGTCTGGGGGAAGTTTTTCATCAGCCA
>CALRLV020000283.1:0-4230 GCA_943368895.1 Ferrovibrio terrae | reverse complement strand
GATCCCACCCTTGATGTGTCCGGGGCCGACGCTGGTCACAAGCTCGCCATTCTGTCCGCCATCGCATTTGGTGGCGCGCCAAACTTTAAAGCGCTACGTCTGGAAGGCATTCAAGCGATTGAGCCGATTGATTTGGAAAGCGCTAAATTCTTAGGCCGCCGTGTGAAATTATTGGCCAAAGCTGCCCGCATCGGTGACAGTGTCATTCAATCGGTGCGTCCAACATTGCTGGCGCAAGATCATCCAATTGCCCGCGTCAATGGCCCGTTGAATGCTGTGGTGATTGATGCAGACCCTGTGGGTCGGCTGTCGCTTGTTGGGGCAGGGGCTGGCGCTGGTCCGACTGCGTCGGCTGTTGCTGGCGATTTGATCGACTTGTCGCATGAGGATTCCAGACCTGTGTTTTCAGGCCCAGGTCAAGCCAACCAATTGACCCCAGCCACGGGTGGTCTTTTGGCAAACTCGAAATTTTATGTTCGTTTGCGCGTTCCTGATCGGGCCGGAACTATCGCGAAAATCACCGATACGCTGGCAAAACACCTTGTTTCCATCGAAAGCTTCCTGCAAAAGCCCCCCGAAGACGCAGCGCGTGTGCCCATCGTGCTGACCACCCAGCCCATGGCGGAGCAAGATTTGTTGGACGCTTTGGCTGAGCTTTCTCGACTGGATGTCCTTGTTGAGGCACCCGTCTTGATGCCACTGGAAGACTAATTGAGGCCATTCGGCCTATTCCTGATCTCTTGTAAAGTTGGACCCTGTATGACCGTAAACCTTCCTCCTGATATCGCCGCAGGTGCTTTGGCAGCTACGGAGGCCGCCGCTATTGCTTCCTATCGTGGCATTGGTCGGGGTGACGAAAAAGCCGCAGATCAACTGGCTGTGGACGCCATGCGGACGGGCCTAAACGCTATCGCCATGAAGGGTCGCGTTGTGATCGGTGAGGGCGAGCGCGATGAAGCGCCTATGCTCTATATTGGCGAGGAAGTCGGCACTGGTGAAGGCGCTGAGTTTGATATTGCGCTCGATCCGCTGGAAGGCACGACCCTAACCGCAAAGGCCATGCCCAATGCCTTGGCCGTTTTGGCAATCGCGCCCAAGGGCGGGCTCTTATATGCGCCAGACACCTATATGGATAAAATTGCGGTTGGCCCCGGTCTGCCCTTGGGCGTTGTGGATATTGATCGCACGCCAGCGGAAAACGTCATTGCTTTGGCTAAGGCCAAGGGCGTTGAGCCTCAAGAGATTGGCGTTTGCGTCTTGGACCGTCCGCGCCATAGCGGCATTATCGAAAGCTTGCGCTCAGTTGGCGCGCGGGTTCATTTGATCACCGACGGCGACGTGGCTGGCGTTATCTACACAACAGACCCCGAAACCGGGATCGACCTTTACTTGGGCCAAGGCGGCGCACCCGAAGGCGTATTGGCAGCAGCAGCCCTGAAATGCGTTGGCGGCCAGTTCCAAGGTCGTCTGGTTTTCCGCAATGAAGATGAAAAGGGCCGTGCCCGCCGGATCGGTATCACCGACTTTGGCCGTACCTATCAATTGGACGAATTGGTCTCCACCGACGTGGTCTTCTCAGCCACTGGCGTGACGAATGGTGCCTTGGTGGCTGGCGTGAAGGCGACTTCCAAGGGCTTTGTGACCGAGACATTGGTTCTGGATTCCGCAGCCAAAACCGCCCGCGTCGTTCGCACCCAGCACTTAGGCTAAATGGATGGCCGGCTCTTTCCTCGGAATAGAGTCGAGCCTGACGGGTCGTAGATGGCTTCAACGTGTGCCCGATGGGCAGTCTGAAGCCACCCTTGGCGTCTTAGAAGAAGCTGTGCGTCGTCTCGGCATTGGGGCGATGCAGGCCAAGCTTTTGGTTGCACGGGGCGCGGTGCCCGATACCGCCCATCGTATCTTGTCGCCAAAGCTCAAAAACGAACTGCCAGAGCCCTTCACCCTGCAAGATATGGAAAAGGCGGTGGTGGCGATCCTCGCTGCCGTGCAAGGACAGCGCGCCATTACGATCTTGGCAGATTATGATGTGGATGGCGGGACTTCAGGGGCCTTGCTACTTAGCTGGTTTAAGTCGGTTGGTGCCCGCGCGACAGTGTTTGTGCCCGACCGCATCGTCGATGGCTATGGTCCCAGCCCAAAGATTGTCAATAAGATCAAGAACAGCGGAACCGATCTTCTGATCACGGTCGATTGTGGGGCCGCAGCCTATGCGGCACTGGAGGAAGCTGCCCGTATTGGCTTAGATGTTGTCGTTTTTGACCACCATTTGATGCATGGCGCGCCGCCGCCGGCCTTGGCTGTCGTCAATCCCAATCGGCAAGACGATGTCTCGGGGCTTGGTAATCTGACTGCGGCAGGAGTGGTCTTTGTCGCACTGGTTGCCCTCAATCGCGCTGCCCGCCAGCAGGGGCTGTGGACGGGACCTGAATATGATCTGCTCAGTCGGCTCGACCTTGCAGCCCTCGGTACGATTTGCGACGTCGCCCCGTTGACAGGCCTCAATCGCGCCTTGGTGGCCCAAGGATTGAAAGTGCAGGAAAAGCTTGCCAATCCGGGCCTTGCGGCCCTGGCGGTGACTTCAAAACTGAAAGACCCCGGCAGTGTCTATGCCTCTGGCTGGGTGTTTGGTCCGCGCTTAAATGCCGGGGGCAGGGTAGGGGATTCCTCACTCGCCGTACGTCTGTTGTCGACTGAGGATGCGTCGGAAGCCACTCAGATTGCAGAAGAGCTCGAGGTTCTCAATGCCGAGCGGCGGGCGATTGAGGCCAATGTCCTTGAAGAAGCCATTGCGCGGGTAGAGCGCGGCGAGGCAGGCCCCCTTGATGGCCCGCTCTTAATGTTGGGCGCGCCCGGTTGGCACCCAGGTATCATCGGCATTGTCGCAGGTCGCCTCAAAGACCGCTTTCATCGCCCCGTGATCGTGATTGGTTCTGCTGATCCCGAAGATCCACAGGCCAAAGGCTCTGGTCGGTCGGTGCCTGGAGTGAATTTGGGGGCTGCGGTTTCTGGTGCTGCCAGTGATGGCGTGATTTTAGCCGGTGGTGGCCACGCCATGGCTGCGGGCCTGACAATGAATTTCAGTGAGCTAAAGTCCGTCCATCACGACCTAACACGCCGCTTGCGTTCGGAGTCGGATGCGGCGGGCAATAGCCGCGACCTCGCCATTGATGCCTTGGTCGGACTTGGCGCGGCGACGCCCGAACTCCTCGACGCCATGACCGAAGTTGGGCCCTATGGCGCGGGCTGGCCAGATCCTGTGTTTGCTTTTGCCGATGTGCGTCCCTATGCCGCTGCCCCTGTGGGGACGGGCCATGTGCGCCTCATGCTTGAAGACCAATCTGGGCAGAGAATCAAAGCGATCTCATTCCGCTCGCTGAATACGCCTTTAGGCGACGCTTTGATGGGCAGGCGGCCTTTGCATGTCGTTGTCCGGCTGAAAAAAGACGATTGGCGCGGCGGAAACGCGGTTGATTGTGAGATTATCGATGCAAGTCCTGCATCTTAGCAGCAAAGGCCGCTTGCGTGTTCGCATCGGCCTTTGTATAGAGCCGCCTCTCGTGTGAACAACGCGTGACGTGGCTCCTTCGTCTATCGGTTAGGACGCCTGATTTTCAATCAGGAAAGACGGGTTCGACTCCCGTAGGAGCTGCCACTCCCACCCCGTAAAAATCCCCATAAATCGGTACTTTCTTGCAGTACTTGTCCACAAGTCGCTGCCGCATGTCGTCGCGCTTGGCCCCGCACGCTGCCATGATAGCGAGCTGATTCGAAGGATAGTGGGCCCATGGGCGATTTAGTGGAATTAGATGGCAGTGGCGGCGACAGCGGCAATATCATCAATGAGCCGTTTGATCGGGCGTTGGAGAGCCGTTACCTTGTCTATGCCTTGTCGACCATTACCAGCCGCGCGCTACCGGATGTGCGCGATGGCCTAAAGCCTGTTCAGCGCCGCATCATTCATGCCATGGGCGAGCTGGGCCTCGACCCCTCTAGCAATTTCAAAAAATGTGCGAAGATCGTCGGCGACGTCATGGGTAAATATCACCCCCACGGCGACAGCGCGATTTACGACGCCTTGGTGCGCTTGGCGCAAGACTTCTCCGTCCGCTATCCCCTCGTCGATGGCCAAGGCAATTTCGGCAATATTGACGGCGATTCCGCCGCTGCCTATCGCTATACCGAAGCCCGCCTTACCGCCATTGGTGCCCTACTGATGGAAGGGGTGGA